>REDX01000164.1 GCA_007695355.1 Planctomycetota bacterium | reverse complement strand
CGCGCCATCGTTTTATGACCGTTCCGACTGAGCCGATTTTGGGACTGGCTCTAGCTATCGCGATGCCTTTACCACCTTTGGCGATTGGATTTGGTGGATGAGCATTAGCTACGATATCGATCTTGAGCCAACCAATGCCGCGTCACAGGTAGTCGGCTTAATGACGCCTTTCATGCCGCTTAACCCGCAAGCCGGATTTGCCTACTTTTTTGATTACAATTACAGTCAGTTCACCCCGCTGGGAAATATTTCCGGCGAGGGGCGGGTCATCTGGCGCATTAGCGATGTGGCGGCGACATCGCCCAATGGTATCGATGGCAGCATTCGCATTGAGGGGCGGGCTGTGGGCAGCACCTCGGGCACCGGTTTCTTCGATGTGGATAGCGAAGTGTCGACATCGGAATTTGAATATTTCTACAAGAGCGGAGTTGGCGAAGTTCGCTTGTTTGATAGCGAAATTATCGTTGGCTCCGAAGGAACCGAAGAAGAAGAGCGGATTTGGGAATTACTGGATCAGCCCGGCGGAGATGTGTGAGCTAGCGATGGTTTTTTGGCGATCGGCTGTCGTTTATCGGCGATGGTCGCCGGTCGATCGCCTATCGCTAACCTTTAGCCATGGACACCATATTGGCGAAGCTTGGCGTAGAGGGTAGAGCGGTCGATGCCGAGAAGTTCGGCGGCGGCCTTTTTATTGCCGCCGCAGTGTTCGAGCATGCGCAGAATATGGCTGCGCTCCATTTCCGCGAGGGGAAGCAGGGGCAACTGGGTATTGCCATTGGGGGCGGGGCTGTGGCCGGCGTCCTCGCGCAGGTGCTCGGGCAAATCTTCGGCCTGGAGTAGGGGGCCGTGGGCGATGACCATGGCGCGCTCAATAACGCTGCGCAATTGGCGGATATTCCCCGGCCAGGCGTAACCTAAGAGCAGGCTGCGAGCTTCGGGGCTGAGGCTGCGCACCGGTTGATCGAGGCGTTCAGCGCTTTCGGCGATGGCGTGCTCAATCAGCAGGTCCAGATCCTCACCGCGCTCGCGCAGGGGGGGGAGATCCAGGCGCATGGTGCTGAGCGCCTGGGCGAGTTCAGGAATCAGTCCGTCCTCAGCGCCGGGTTGCAGGGTGGCGAAGAGGCGGACTTCGACCTGGCGCGGGGCCGTTTCGCCGAGGCGCTGGCACTGGCCCTCCTCCAGGACCTGCAGCACGCGGCGCTGCAGGAGGGGGCTAAGGCTGCCAATGTCGTCCAGTAGCAGGCTGCCCTGGTGGGCCAGCTCAAGCAGGCCGGGCCGGGCTTCGTCGGCGCTGCCAGCAGCCCGGCCAAAGAGACTCAATTCGCAGGCGGATTCATCCAAGCTGGCGCAGGCCAGCATTTGCAGGGGGGCGCTGGCGCGCTCCGAGGCCTGGTGAATGGCCTTGGCCAGGCTGCGCTTGCCGGTGCCGGGCTCGCCAACTATCAGCACCGGCTGCTGCACCTGGGCTGCGCTCTCGATAAAGCGCCGCCAGGTTTCGCGGTTGCTTGCGTTGGCGATGAGGGTTACCTGTTCCCGCGGCCGGCTTACCGAGAGGCGTTCAACCTCGGCCGAGAGGCGGGAGAGTTCGCTCATATTATGCAAGCGCACCGCTAGCTGGTTGGCCACCGCCTCTAAAAATTCGAGATCGCGGCGGCTAAAGGGGGTGCTGCTTTCCAGGCGATCGACATAGAGCAGGGCATGTACCTCGCTGCCAATGCGCAGGGGGGCCACCATGGCCGAGCGCAGGCCGGCCTGGGCCATGCTCATGCTGGGGTCGAGGTCGCCACGGGCGGTACACAGCAGGGGCTGCAGGCGTTGGCGGGCGGTGCTCAGCAGGGTGCCGGCGAAGGGGGTGGCGCCAAAGCGGGCGCGCAGCCGTCGCTCGTGCGGCGGCCACAGCAGCCAGCCGCTATCCTTGGGGAGAAAGACGGCGCAGCGATCGCCGTCGAGGGCATCGGCGGCGACATTGTCGAGGATATCAAAAAGTTCTTCCCGGCTGGCCGTGCCCTGGCTGCGGTGCACCACCTGATGCAGCAGCAGGAGGTAATCGTTAGCCCCGGCGCTTAGGCTGGATTCGGTGGTGAAGAGCGCCGACTCACCGGGCCCGCTACTTTCCAGGCCGGTAATGGTTTCGCCCCAGGCCTGATCGTCGGCGCTGCCCGGGGGAATCTGGTGAGAATCTTCAAAGCGCAGGACGGTGCCGCCAATGCGGAATTCGCTGCCATCGCTCAAATCAAGCTGGCTAATGCGCTCCTTGCCCTGCCAAATGCCGTTGGCGCTGCCGCTATCGCGCAATTGCCAACCCTCGGCCTGGGGGGAGATGAGGGCGTGGCGGCGGCTGGCCTTAACATCAGCCAATTGCAGGCCGCAACTGGGATCGCGGCCAATGCTTAAGGCGTCTTGGAGCTCCACCGCTAGGCCGGCGCCGGGGCCATCTATAATTCGCACACTGGGCATGCTGCCATTGGAAGGGTCTTGCGGCCCTGCTGCAAGGCAGGTCCTGGGCTGGGGGGGCGGCTGTGGCACAGCCTGTTCTTCTTGGGCTGGTGGGGGAGAGGCTGTCGCGGCAATCGCTGCCATGGACGAAAGGGGCTGGGCCTATTCGACGCCAAGGTATTTATGGGCTTGGATGCTTATGCGGCAGCCATGGCGGTAGGCGAGATCGAGGCAGCGGGCGAGGTTGGCGGCATAGGCGGGACCGCTGGGGCCGTGGTCTGGGCATACGGGCTGCAGCCACACCGGGGCCGGGCTCTCCAGGGCCTGGGCTAAAAATTGCTCTTGGGCCGGGATGAGGATTTTCCAGGCATCGGGGACCACCACCAGGGGCTGGCCTGGCACCGCCTTGGGTGAGCAGACCACCTGCACCTGGGGCGGGCGGGGCGGAGCCGGGCGGGTGCCATTGGTTTCAATATCGATCCAGGGGAAGTGGGGGGCGAGCAGGGCTATGAGCTCCTCGTCCACCTGCAGCAGGGGCTCGCCACCGCTGATTACTAGGCCGAGGCCGCTGCGCCCCTGGCAGAGCTCCCGCAGGCGCTGCAGAATCGCCGCCGCGTCCAGGGGCTCACCGCCGCGAAAATCGGTATCGCAGTAGGGGCAGGCGCTTTCCGCCCGGGTCTCGCTGCGGCCGTCCCAGGCATTGCAGCCGGCCAGGCGTAGAAAGACACAGGGCGCACCCTGGCGCGGGCCCTCACCTTGAATGGTGGGGCCAAAGCAGGTTTTGACCTGGTAGGCGGGGCGCATGGCAGCTCCGGGGTGACGGGGCAGGGGAAGGGCTTGTGGCGCAGCATGGGCCAGAAGTGTGGCAGTCCACCATTGGACTGTTTATTACTGAGGTAGTCATTTACCTTAATGCCCGATTTCCCAATCTTGCCCAAGCCCTGCATGGTGGCTTGTCGTTAAGTCAAACCAACAGCCAGCGGCGATTGGCGTTAATAGGATAGGGACGGTGAGAAGGTTGAGTGCTGCCCTGAGCTCTCAGCTAAGCCCCAGTAAGCGGGAGGCTTCGATGATACGCATGCTTGCAGTTTTCCTTTTTATTGGCGTCATGGGCCTGTCCCAGCGCCTAGCTGCAGCAGAGCCTTCCCCGGCCGCCCTGCCGATGCAGGGCAGCGCCGAGGAAGCCCTGGCCCACCTGCGCCAGCTCAAATATCAGGGAGATGCGGACGCAGTTCTGGAGTTTTTGGCGCCGATCTCTAGGGAGTTTGTGCTGCGGCGCTCGCGCAGCGCAACGCGGGAAAACATCGAGCGGATTGAACAAGGTGTGCACGGCTTTGCTGCCATTGCCAGCCGCCAGGACGATGATGCGGCGGTGCTGGTCTTGCGGGTGGTGAATGCGGATGCTCGTCGCCAGTTGATCCTTATGCCCTTTTATCTCATCCGCCTTGATGGCACCTGGCACTATCTGCCCAATCCGACCCGCACCAGCACTTGGTACCAAACGATTCCCCAGGAATTGCAGGGGGCTTACACGCGCCTAGCGATCTGGGTCGAGGGCATACTAGCCGAGGAGGAAAAGGCATTGGACGATCTTGATCCGGCATCATTGCTCGCCAGTTGGCAGTCGGAGATGGCGGTTCCGGCGCCGGAGGGCGAAGGGCAGAAGGATTGAGCAGGTGCTTGCAGAATGGGTGGCTTTTCGCTTTGTGGTCGCGGGTTTCCCGAGCGCTAGCTCGGCCAGGCACTCTGGTGGGACAAGAGTCCCACCGTCCGTGGCTTCCGCCTTGGTAACGAGGTTTATTCGCCATAAAAAGACCCACTTACTTAAGCGGGGACCTGGCGCCAAGGGGTGGTGGGCGCATATGATCGCGCCGCGATGCGCCCACAGGCGAATCGGCTTGCCGATTCGGGTGAACCCCGCCAAAGCCAGTGGGGTAGGCTGCGCAGCAGCCGTAGGGGCATCGCCCCTGAGCTAAAAGTGGTCGGGGCGACATGATTCGAACATGCGACCGTCCGGGGGGAACGCGCGCAGCGCGTAGGGCTTGCCGGGGTTGGCAAGCCCGTCCCCCCGGACCTGTGATCAGCTTTGCTGATCACAAGAGCTAAAAGCCGCATGTTCGAATCCATGCACCAAGGCGATGGCCATAAAAAAGCCCCCACTTACTGAAGTGGAGGCTTTCTCTTGGTCGGGGCGACATGATTCGAACATGCGACCGTCCGGGGGGAACGCGCGCAGCGCGTAGGGCTTGCCGGGGTTGGCAAGCCCGTCCCCCCGGACCTGTGATCAGCTTTGCTGATCACAAGAGGTAAGAGCCGCATGTTCGAATCCATGCAGCAAGGCGATCCCCATAAAAAAAGACCCCACTTTCTTAAGCGGGGTCTTTATTTTGGTCGGGGCGACATGATTCGAACATGCGACCTCCTGGTCCCAAACCAGGCGCTCTAGCCAGGCTGAGCTACGCCCCGTCAAACGGGAAGGCCGGATAATGGCTCTGTCTGCGCTGAGGCAAGCGCGGACTCGGATTCGGGGGCAGGGTAGCTCAAGACCTGGTTTCGAGTTCAGTCCTCGTCCCAATCGTCGCTCTCGTCATCCTCTTCGTTATAAGCGTCGTCCTCCGAGGCTTGATCGTTCTCAGTTGCGTCGTCGCTGCTGCTGGCTGGCTGATTGAGAAGCTCTTCATTGATGAGGATGCCGCAGCCGGGGCTGCGCAGGGCGAGGGCGACGCCGTCGGAGGGGCGGCAGTCCATTTCGATGTCTTTATGGGCGCATGCGAGATGTAGGTGGGCAAGGTAGGTGCCCTCTTCGCAGCCGGTAATGCGCAGCCCTTGCAGTTGGGCTTCACAGGCAGTGATAAGCATGGCGCAGAGATCATGGGTGAGGGGGCGGGGAAAGTCTTCCTGATGCAAGGAGCGCTGAATGGCCAGGGCTTCAAAGAGGCCAATGGCGATATCAAGGTGGCGCTCGCCGTCAATTTCCCGCAGTACAAGGGCCTGATGGTCGTTTGCGGCATCGATGATGAGGTTGCTGACACGAACGGGAATCAGGGCCATGGTGCTGTCATGCTAGGGCGCTGGGGCCGGGGAGAAGGCCGAATCATTGGCCGGCTTCAACGGGCTTCGCTTATGCGCACCTGGGGCAGCAGGACATCGATGGCGGGGCCGGGTGCAATTTGCGCCACATCCCAGCGCGCGGCATTGGCGGCGCCGCAGGCGGCAGCATAGCGGAACTGATCGCTGAGTTCCCAGCCGCTGAGTCGCGCATGGGCGAGGCCAGCGAGGTAGCAGTCGCCGCTGCCAACGGGGTTGATCTCTTGCACTGGCGGTGGGCTAAGCTGGTAGCTGGCCTCCGGGCGGCGGATGGTGGTGCCCTTGCCGCCATCGGTAATATGGAGTTCTTCGACGTTTGCCCACTGGCTGCCCATGGCGTATTCTTCTCGATTGGGCTTGCTTAAGCTGGGTGGATGGGGGGAGTCAAGGGCCGCATCCATGACTGCTCCATAGCTGTCGATCCAGCAGGTCACCTGCTGATTTTGGCACTCGGCGGCGATCTTGGCGTAGAGCTGCTGCAGACGGGGGTCAGGAACGCTGCCGCTTATGATGACGAGGTCCTGATCGGCGATGCGCCCATTGACGGCGTCGAGGAGGGCCTGGGCCTCATCCTCTTCAACGGCGAAGCCATCCTCCAATAAGGATCCTTGGGCTTGGTTTTCATTGGCTGCGCTGATGAGGCCAATGCGCAGGCGCGCCCGGGTGGGGATGGCGAGGGTGGGGATGCCATCGGCGGCAACCGCTTCGCTCAGCATGGCACCGGTGTGGGAACCGGCGAAAAAACAGGCGCAGGTCTGGTGGCCGTGGCGCTGGAGCACGCGGGCGACATTAATGCCCTTGCCGGCGGCCATGGGACTGAGTGCCGGGCAGCGGGTCACCTTACCAGGAACCAGGGCCTGACTACTCAGGAAATCGAGGAGGGGATTGGCGGTAATGGTGAGAATGCGCGCCATGGCAGCCTCCGCGCTTAGCGATTATAGAGATCGGCGTTGGGCCGGGCGTCGGTAAAGCGAGGGACCCTGGGGATCCAGCCGCCCCGGGCGTCTTCGCCAATAAGGTGATCTGCCCGGTGCAGTAAACGCCGGCCGGGAACTTGTCGACGACTTGATTCGTTTATCGCCCCCTGCCAATTATCTCGGGCCAGTTGTACCCAGTCGATCTCCTGAAAGAGGATGCGGGTGCCACGGGGGATAGGGCTATTCCAGCCCACCGCGCGGGGAAAATCGGCGAGCACCATGGCTTGCGCTTCCTCGATCAGGCTGCTGTCTTGGCTCATGCCCCAGAGCGCTGGATTATCCATGCCGGCCTGATTGCCCACCAGCTGGCGCAGGCGACTGCGTAGGCTGTCCCAGCGCCCATCGGCGGAAATCGGGGCCTGGGCTGAGATCGCATAGATGCGGTTCGGGTTGTTATCAATGAGCCAGATCAGACGGGAAATAAAGCGGCGGGTGGGAAGTTCGGGATAGGGCTGCCAGCGGTTGAGGCGCTGCCAGCCGGCGGCGTGACCTTCAGGGTCTATGGGCACGGCGCTGGCAAGGACAATATTATTGCGGGTTTGCTCGGGATTGAGTTCGCGCGCCCCGTGCATGAGGGGAATATTGTGAACGTGGCTGAAGCCGGCATCTTGTTGAGCGCGCATGCTGCCGCCAAGAATGCGATGCTGTCGACCGGTGTAGCTGCCAATAATATTTGAGAGGACAATGCCGTCATCGGGCATAATGGCCCGGACTTCTTCATAGAATTCCCTGGTCATGAGGTGTGGAGGAATGGTGCTGCCATCGGTAAAAGCATCGATAATCACCAGATCATAGCGCCGCCCATCGTCATTGCGCAGGGATTCGTGGCGAATGTATTGGCGGGCATCCACGGCCTCTTCGCGGCCCATTTTTAGGCGTGGCCGGCCATCGCTGGTCTGCTGATGACGCAGCCAGGCAAGGAAAGGATAGTGATCGACCACCATATCGATGACCACGCGATCGATATCGACGACGGCGATGGAGGCTTCGGGGAAGTGATGGGTAAGCAGGCTAATGCCGACCCCAGAGCCCAGGCCAACGACGAGAATATTGGCCTTGGCCTGGCGGGGGTCACCACCGGCCTCGGCGATCAGGCGATCGTTAAGTAAGACGCCTGCCGAGAACATATTTACATAGGCCGACTTGGTGAGGGTGCCGGGATTGGGCTTGGGGCGATCGGCTGGCCAGGAACGGCTTGGCGGAGCGCCGTCAAGGTTTGCGTCGGCGGGCATCAGCAGGTGATCCAAGGCCCCATCGCGATTGAATTGCGCGAGGTCAGCCCAACTGGGCACGAGGCAGACGCCGCCTTCCACCTTATCAAAGAAACGCAGCTCAGCGTAATTATGCGCTTCTGAGATGACCCAGGTAATATGGGAGTAGGGGCTATCGCGGTGAGCAAGGGCGATTTGATCCACCGGGTGTCCAATGGTGGAGAGGCGGTAGGGATCGTCGGCAAAGCTGAAACTCAGCACGATGGCGAGGACAAAGCTGGCGATCAGCACCATCGAGCTCATGCGCACAGCGCCACGGTGGGCTGGGGCCGGAGGGTGGTTCATGGCGCGGCCTCAACCAGGGTTTGGGGGTCGATCTTGCGTTCGCTGGTGCCGGCGATGGGGATCAGTAAGTGAGCAATGCCGAGCAGGCCCATAACGATGCCCATGCCCTGAATATTGGGGTTGAGATCAAAGGAGACGAGGAGGATATAATCGGTTGCCAGGATGCCCATGACATTGCCGAAGCTGCCGACCGCATAGAGGGTGCCGGTGGAGCGGCCAACCCGCTCGGCGCCAACGAAGACCAGCTTGACCAGCATGGGTGAAATGCAGCCAAGGAGGAGGGAGGGCGGGAGGAAGAGCACCAGGGCGGCGAAGAGCACGCCACCGCGGGCAGTGTGCACCTCTGGGCCCATGGCCTCAAGGGCTGGCCGCGCCCAGATCGGCAGCAGAAGATAGCAAATGGCGGCAATAATAATAACAATCGCCAGGGGGCGATTGTTGGTGGCCTTGTCGGCAATCCGGCCGCCCATCCAGTAACCAATGGAAAGGCTGAGAATGAAGACCGAAATAATCGCTGCCCAGACATCAATGCCGGAGCCGAAGAAGGGCTGCAGGACTCTGGCGCCGAGGATTTCCAGAGCCATCATGCAAAAACCGCAGGTAATGGAGGTGGCGTATAGACAGATAAGGCGACCCATGGCGAACTCCCTGGGGCGCATGGCCCCGAAACGAGCCCGCACCCTAGCTGATCCGCTGGCGAGTCCACGCCGAAGATGGGGCCTGCGCCAGGGCGGCTCAAGGCTTGCCCCCGGGATCGCCGATCTCCTGATCGGCCAGCAAAATACCCTGAGCAGGGCGCTTTTGCGCTAAAAGCATCCACCGCGAAGCGGGGATTCCTCATCCAGGGTGAGCTTTGAGCCGCCCATGAGCCGGTGCCGAATTTCGGCGAGTGGACTGAGCCTTTTCTTAGGCTTTGCTGATGGTTGCGCGGATGCGCTCGGCGAGGCTCTCGGCCTCATCAGCGGAGTCGCAGCGCAGCAGGGTGCTGTGGCCAAATTCGACGCGCTCGATAATCACCCCCCACGGCTTTTTCCAGGCAGCGCCGATGGCGCAGCCGATGAGGCCAAGGATGGCGGTGATGACAAAGGTAATCGGGCCAAACCACAGGCCCAGTTGGGCGCTGCCATCAGCCAAGGTAATGGCAACCATAACCAAAATCGGTGCCACCAAGGCCACCGCGAGGATGACTGCAACGCGGATCCAGTCTTCAATAATGCTGGCCTCTGCATGCAGGACATCGCTCAGGGGGGTGAGCTTTCCATCGATACGGATGCTTTGGTCACTGATCTCGATCTGGTGGGGCATGGTGGTCATCCTTGATGGTGGAACCATAATCCCCTGGCGAGCTAGGCAAGAGGACGAGCAGGCGCCAGATAATGAGGCCAATGAAGGCGGCTATTCCCAGCCACATGAGGGGGGCGGCTGGGTGGTTTATGGCTAAGGGGTCAAGTTCGTCGGCGCCGCTGGCCTCGCCAAAGCTGAGGGCCAGCACCAAAATCAGGGCGTTGTGGCCAATGTGGACGATGACTGCGGTCCACAGGCTGCCGCTGCGCAGGACCAGCACCGCCAGCACCACTCCCAGCACCGCCTGCGGCGCAAAGCGCCAGGGGCTCATGTGCATAAGGCCGAAAATAATCGACGAGAGGACAATGGCGCCGATGGGGCCAAGGCTGCGGCGCAGGCCGGAGAGCAGGGAGCCGCGGCAGAGGAATTCTTCGCAGATACCGGGGGTTACCGCCGCCACAATCAGCAGCAGGACGATGCCCCCCTGGGCACGGATGCGATTCAAGACCTCCTCCAGCATGCGCAGCTCCTCCATGTTTGAGGGCGGGATAAAGGGGGCCTGAACCTGGCCGAGGGCAATCGAGAGGGCCATCGCCAGCGGCACCAGGGCCAGGGAAACGCCCAGGGCGCGGGCATTGGGGCGCCGCAGGAAGAGGGTTTGTTCGCGATTGTAATCACCGAGGGTGGTGTGGATAAGGACGGGGGCGAGGAGTCCGCCGGCCTGGGCGAGGATCAGTGCCGGGCCCGGCGGCAGTCCGCTTACCAGCACCGATACCACCAGGAAGCTGCCCATGGCGGCGGCGAAAAGGGCAAGCACTTCCAGGCCGCCGGGGGTGCTGGGCTGGAGGGTTCCGGGGCGGCGGAAAATGCCCCAGCCGCCGCGCTGCATGCCGGGAAAGAGGAAGTGCTCTTGTTCCAGCAGTCGCGCCGACCAGCCGATCACCACCCAGGCCACCACCACCGCACTGACGGTGGAGAGAATGACGTGGCCCCAGGGAATTTCAGGGCCTTGGAGGATTTCCTTAAGAACTAAAACCTGGCCGAGAATGGGTACCAAATCGATGCCGGCGCTGGGGCCCAGGGTGGGCAGTAGGGCGGCCATGGCGGGGGCGAGGATAACAATAAAGAGGGGGCCGAGGTAGTTTTGCGCTTCCTTGGTGCTGGCCGCGAGGCCAGCCACGCCGAGGCAGACCGCGGCCAGGGTGAGGCAGAGGGGAAGCAGCATGACGGCGGCCAGGGCAAGGGTCACCGGATCGATGAGGCTGCCGCCGCTGGCCCCGGGGATGGGCAGATTACTGCCAATAATTGCCACGGTGACCCCCAGGCTCAGCAAATTCAGGCAGACATTGATAATGCTGGAGGCGGCCACCACCAGCAGCTTGCCGGTAAACATATCGCCGCGATCACCGGGCAGGGCGAGGAGGGTTTCGAGGGTGCCGCGTTCGCGCTCGCCGGCGATGAGGTCGATGGCGGGCATGAAGGCACCGCTAATGGCCAGCATCACGAGAATAATAGGGATAATCGCGGCTAAGCGCACGCGCAGGTTTTCCGCCGAGGCGGCGAGCCGGAAGGTGCTGCTGGGCTGGGCGTCGAGAACGGTCTCGGCATCTAGACCGTGGCCGCTGAGGTGTTCGCGCAGGCGTTGCTGGCGCAGCTCCCCCAGTTGGCGCTGCAATACCGGCCAGCCGATATCAAAGCGGGGGTGGGCATCGTCGACCAGCAAGGTGTAGCGCTGGCGTTGGTGCTCATCCTGGTCGGCAACCAGGACCACTGCCAGGCGCTGCTGGCGCAGGCGGCTCACCGTCTCTTCGCGCATGGAGTCGGTGTCCTCGGCGGCGCGTAGATCGCTGGCCCGCTGGCGGAACCAGTCGGCATCCTCGCTGGCCAGGCTGACCAGGCTCAAGGGCTGTTCACCGCTGCGTAACAGGCCCTCATCGACCTCGGCCAGCTCGCTGGCGGCCTCGGGCCCGACCAGGGGCAGGGCCCCTAAAAGTCGCTGGTCGCCGTCGACAATGGCCAGGCGCATCCAGTCGCTGGGCCCCGGCTGCGCCACCTGGCTGAGTTGAATGCCCATAATTGCCAGCACCGGATAGAGCAGAATCGGCAGCAGGACATTGACGAAGAGGGTGCGGCGATCGCGGAGGATTTCCAAACCCTCCTTGCGGAAAATATGGGCGACGAGGCGGGGATTCATGGCGATGTCTCCGACGCCGGAGCCCCGCGCTGATGCTCCAGGGCGGCATAGATATGGCTGCGTAGCTGGTGACCGCCGCCCAAATCGGCGACCGGCCCATCTTCAACGATCTGGCCCCGGCGCATGACCAGGAGACGCCCGCCCACCGCTTCGACTTCCGAGGTATCGTGGGTGCAGAAAAGGATCAGCCGGCCAGGGCGGGAGCCTTGCTCCACGGCTTTAACCACTTCGGCGGCGGCCACCAAATCCATGCCGGTGGTCGGTTCATCGAGCACCAGCAGGGGGGGGTCGGCAATCAGGGCGCGGGCGAGATTCACCCGTTGGGCCTGGCCCGTCGACAGCTTGCCGCAGGCCTGGTTGAGAAATTCCTCCAGGCCGAAGGCGCTGGTCACCCGCTCAATGGCCTGCTTGCAGGCGTTGGTTTCAAGGCCGTAAAAGCCCGCGGCATAGGCCAGCATTTCGCGCCCGGTCAGGCGTGGATACAGTTTGGTGGCAGGGGAGAGATAGCCGAGACGTCGGCGCACCGCATCGGGATCCTGGCTGACATCATGGCCGCATACGGTAATGCGCCCGCTATCGGGCTTAAGAATCCCCGAGATCAGGCGCAGGAGGGTGGTTTTACCGGCGCCATTGGCCCCCACCAATACCACTACCCCATCCTCAGCCCGCAGGCTGATCCCATCCACCGCCCGTACCACCCCTCGGCCCGGATCGACGAAGGTCTTCGATACATCCATCAGATTTAGCATGCGGGCATAATGTCGTAATTCCCGATGGGGCCAAGCCTCTAAGATGAGGGAAGGAACTGGACTTTGGAACAGTATGTGCGTAGACAATTGCCATTAACGAAGAGATACTTAACGGTGTGGTCTAAGACATCCCCATGTCTCGTTATGCTACAGGAGTCGCTGCATGCCACCTCAGATTATTACTCAGGTCACTCAACGCCGTGCAGATAATGGCCTCACTGTTCCCCCCGGCTCCCAGCGTATTGGTCGGGCTGATATCATCGAGCTCTTGCGTTCTGATGTCCTGTTTCAGGTGTTCACCTTTGACCGCTTACACTGGATCGAGCCATTAACCTGCCAGCGAGTAGATATCGGCTTTGATGGTCAGGAAGCGATGATTCGATGGCTGCAGAACCATCCTCGCTGGGTAAGTGCACCGCGTAAAAGCCTGCGGATTCTGCATTGCCTTCGGTGGTATTATTGGATTCGCGAAACCATTATGCGGGAACCCCGATTGCGCTACTTTGATCGCATCAATAGATGCTGGCTCAATCCTTTTAGCGGAACTTGGCAACCATCAGTGAGTTGTGGAGACAACCGTTTGAATCGTGAAACCTTGCAAGCCATGGCTCAAGTGTTGGTGGATTGCCCAGTGGCGGCAAGACTTCGCGGTGCGCCAGAAGATTCTCTGCTGCCGCGGCAAGGGCTTGATGCCCTGCTTAATGGTGGAGATCCTATGGCTACCGCCGAATTGCCCTGTTATCATCGCACGGCAACGCCACCAGTGGCAAAACCCCTAAGCAGTGGGTTTGCCCGCCAAGATAGCGGAGCCTTCAGCACTCAGGATCTCAGTAGCCTTGGACGCTCTTTGGTAGTGCAACCAGAGGATCATCCGGAGGCCCATCGTTGGCACGTAGTCCTTGAAGGGTCTGAATGTGCAGCGGTAAGTTGGGAGCATGTCTGCAATCTAGCCCGCCGCGGACGCCTTGAGCATAAAACCTTGCTACGTCCAGAGGGAGGTGGCCAATATATAGCAGCAGTGCGCTGCAGGGGACTTTTCCGCCCACCTTCAACCCTCATCGGCAGGCCAGTAGTGGCTCGTCGGAACGATGAAAATAGGTCCGATTCGCGGGCGCTGGCGGCGGTTTTATCGCAGGGTAACCCACAGTCTGGGGCGCCATTGCAGCGGTGGACAGTGTCGGTCAAGCCACGTGAGCAAATGATTGTGTCAGCCAGGGATCTTAGGCGTTTGGTGCACGAGGGGAAAATCACACCAGTAACGATGCTGCGCCGAGATGATATGGAGCATGCCGTTCCGGCTTCAAAGGTGCGTGGGTTATTCTTGGCTTGAGATTTTTTTTTTGGAGGGTAACGAAATGAAGGAAAACCCCTCTATCTGTACCGCTTCATGAGACTGTGTCACAGTCAGTAAATGCTATATTATTATATCATAGTCCTGTAGTGTGTCTACTTACTTAACACTGTTTAAAGAATGGTGCTGATAGCCAAAGCTGTACATCCAAACCTATCAGTCGATCCAAGGAATTAATGGTTGCGGAAGGTTTGGCCAGCATTCATAATGGACAAATATTAGCCAACTCTCGAAAGTGCACTTCGGTGCTAGTCTATCTGCTCTTGGGCTTCCGCTGTGGATGAAGCCTTGGCCGAGGAATTTAAGGCTGAATCCCTTGCCGCCCTGGCGCAGGTGGAGCGGCATCTGCTGCGTCTGGAGTCCAGCGGTGGTGTTGATGCTGAAACCGTGGATGAAATCTTTCGCGCCGTGCATTCAATTAAGGGCGGTGCTGGCTTTCTCGATCTCAATGATTTAGTGACTTTGGCCCATCATGCCGAGGCTTTGATGGACGAGGTACGCAAGGGGAACCTATCCCTGACGCCTGCCATCGCCGACCAAATGCTGGCCGCCGTAGACGGTTTAGGCTGCTTGCTGGAGGGCGAGGACGCCGATGTCGCTGACCTTTGTCGCCGTTTGAATGGGCAAATCCCAGCTGCGGCGGCACCGCAGATCGATGGAATAGCGAGGCCTGATGTAGAAACGGCGGCGGTGGAGGTTGATGCGTCAGAGGCATCGGCCCTGGATCGCGTGCCAGCATCACCGTCTGTGTCGGCGGTGACAAGGTATTGCATCGAGGCGCCATTAGCGCAGCTGCGTGGGTTGCCCGACTGTGCCCAGGGCATTTTTGAGGGTTTCAGCAAAATTGGTGAGGTGTGCTCTCTGCACATCCGGCCAAGCGAGGCTGGGCAGATGGTCGAGTTAGAGCTGCAGAGTGAAATGCCCGCAGATATCATTGCCTCCCTTTATGAGCTTCATGCGGGGCAGTTGGTGCCGGCCCTGCCCCTTGCGAAGGCTTCAGCTGCGGTGCCTGATCGACCGCAGCCGGCGGCGGATCAGGCAGTAGTGCAAGTCGCCCCCTCACCGCCAGTCAAATCGATCTCTTCCCCGCCTCCTGCCCCACCCTCTTCCCAGGCCAAGGAGAAGAAAAGCTCCGGTGGCCATGCGGCGGCAAGCGAAGGCTCGTCGATGCGGGTGAGTACCCGTTTACTCGATGAGTTATTAGAGGCCACTGGCAATATGGTTATGGCGCGCAATCAAATGCTTTCGCGCTACAATTTCCAAGAAGATATATCGTTTGCGGTGCTGTCTCGATGCATTACGGAAATGCACAAGAGTGTGGTTCAGCAGCGGATGCAACACATTGGCAGCTTGTTTGAGCGCTTTCGCCGGCCGGTTCGTGATCTGGCGAATAAATTAGGCAAGGAAGTAGAATTTCAGGCAATTGGAGCAGACATAGAATTAGACCGGACGATCATCGAGGCCTTCGCCGATCCTTTGAATCACATGGTGCGCAATGCTGTTGATCATGCCATCGAGGATCCCGCTGTGCGTCAAGAGCGCGGAAAATCGCGAGTTGGCCGGATTATGCTGCGGGCCTACCATCAAAGCGGTGAGGTTATTGTCGAAATTGAGGATGACGGCGGCGGCATCGATCATGAACGGGTAAGGTCCAAGGCGATTGACAAGGGATTGATTAGCGCAGAAAAGGCCCGCGCGATGAGTCCACGCGAGATATTGCATTTGATTTTTTCTCCTGGTTTTAGCACTAAAGATCAAAGCACCGATGTTTCAGGTCGTGGTGTCGGCATGGATGTGGTGAAGACCAATGTCGAGCGCATTGGCGGTGCCGTAGAGGTGCACACCAATCTTGGGGCCGGGACGATCTTTGCATTTCGCCTGCCGCTCACCCAGACCGTTGTCTCGTCGTCGCTGATTTCCGCCATTGTTGTCGAGGTGGCAGGTCAGCGCTTTGTTTTGCCGCAGACCGCGGTGAACGAGATTATCCAAATTGATCCCCAGGATCAGCGGGATTACATTAAGCAGTTAGACGGTGAAGATGTCTATCAATTGCGCGATAAAGTATTAGCCATCGTCCATCTCGAAGACTGCCTCAGTCTTGAACGCACCTTCCTTCACCCGCTTACTGGTGAAGTGAAGCTTGATCGTCGATCTCGCATCGCTGATCGCCGACAAACAGAAAGCCATGAAAATGCCCAACGCTTTGCCCATCAGCGCACTGGTGGAGACCGCCGGAGAAATAGGCAGACGCTGATCGTATTAGATTTCCGCCGTGCTCTCTTTGGCATTTTAGTCGATGCTGTGGTTGGCGTCGAAGAGGTGGTGGTGCGTTCTACCCCCAAACTTTTACAGTCGGTTCCGGGATTTTGCGGGCACACGGTGCTGGGGGATGGATCGGTGGTTATGATGCTGGATGTAGCGGGGATTGTCGAGAAGCGAGGCCTGCGGCTGCATGATTTACCAGAGCATCGCTTTCAGGCAAAATCAGCTTTGAAGACAGCGCAGCAGATGATTACCTTTGAGAATGCGCCGGGGGAATTTTTCGCCATCCCCTTAATGATGATCACTTTGATAGAGCAAATCGCAGCCAAGGACATTCATCGTATAGGTAAGCGAGAATACTACCAACTCAAGGATGCCACCATTCCTTTGTTACGACTAGAAGAGCATCTTGAGGTAACGCCCCATCGTGAAGTTGAAGCCTACCATCTGATCTTACCGGCTCGGGTGCCCAAGCCGCTTGGCATTCTGGTGGGCTCTAATTTGCGCATAGCGGATTTCTCCGAATCCTTTGATGCACATAATGACTCTAAGAATGGGGTGGTGGGTACGGCATATTATGAAGGCCACGTCGTAACCTTGGTAGACTTGTATGCCTTGGCTGAACGCGCCATGCCGGAAGCCTTTGCGGCACAGCAGAAGCTGTCCGGGGTAACCCGAGTACTATTGGCTGAGGATAATAAATTCTTCGCCAAGCTCGTCAGTTCTTACCTTCAAATCCCAGGCATCGAATTGGAGGTTGTGGAGGATGGTCAGCAGGCATGGGATCTCTTGCAGCGCCAGCGTGAATATTTTGATTTTATTATATCAGACATTGAGATGCCGCGGATGAACGGCTTTGAATGAGTTCAGCGAATTAAAGGCGATCCAGGTCTTCGTCATTTGCCCGTTCTTGCATTAACGTCTCTGGCAGACGATGAATCTCGACGTCGAGGTTTGAAGGCGGGATTTGATGAATATGCGGTTAAGATAGACAAACATGATCTTATTGGCATCGTCCATCGTCTGGCGGAGCAGGTAATGAAGAGCCGCAGGGGTAAAGCATGAATGCGGACATATGTGGGTTCATGGTGAATGGTTATCGCTATGGAGTGCCGGTATTTTCGGTGGAAGAAATTGTGCGTCCTTTGCCGATAACCCCGGTCCCGGGCAGCGATCGTCGCTTGGCAGGTATTATCAGTCTGCGCGGGGTCAGCGCTGCGGTGATTGACTTGCGGCTGTGTTTGGCCGATCGTGGCGAGGAATCGGATCACTCGCCATCGACAGGCACGCTAAATTACTTGGATATCAGTCGAATTATGAAAATTGGCCGCGAAGACCATGGTTGCCGTTTGATGTTAATGGAAGATCGCTTTCATCTATGTCAGGAGGCGGCCGAGCTCAATATTCAGGCTTTTGATGAACCGGTAGCCTTGCTGGTCGACAGTATGGACCGGGTGCACCGAGTGCGCTCGACGGTTCGCCACCCGCCACCGGCTAATCTCAGCCATGACTTCATAACTGCGGTTTATGAACTGGAAGACGGATTTTTGTCTGAAATATCAGTACTCAATATCTTAAACGATCTCCTGCCAGCAGGAGGAGGTGAACAATCATGAAGCCAATGGATACACAGCCCACTGATTCTCCATCCGTAATGGCCGCTGAGGCGGCAAAATTCTCGATTTTCAATCCCGTGATCACGTATGAGCACCGAGAATTTTATGAGCGAATTATAGGAGAGTTAAGTGGGATTTTTCCGATTTGTAACCAGGGAAAATGTACCGCCGTTGAAATATCCGAAAATGTCACCGAGCAAGAACAAATCACGGACCTTATGAAAAAGGTCGAAAACTTTTCTTTTCAACTGCTTGGAGTTACGAAGCGCTTATTTGATCAGTTTTACCAGGCAAAAGAGGATTTCTGCAAGAGTATCTTCTCGACAACGGCTTATATTAAAATCAATTTGTTGGACCGTAACTTACTTGAACGCACTTGCGATGTGCGTTGGTGGAGTTTGGAAACGGCCTTTGCTGATTGCTTGTCGCTTTTCGATGCGGTAACGAATCTTTTACAGTCTGCGGAAGCCATTGGAGTTAAACCAGGGGCTTCAGACCCAGTCGTTAAGGCCTGCGAATACCTGCGATCGCAATCAGGTGTGTCTGCTGGTAAGCTCGCTAACCCTGAAAATCTAAGCCGGTTTCGTGGAGCGCTTGACTGTCTCATCGACGCAGACAATTGTTTGCTGCTGACTGAAGACACCACGGATGTGATCGCCAAGCTTCGCGCTGCCTGCGAAGATATTGGCGGTAAAGTGAGGTTTGCCTGCGATCGCCTTGAAGACATAAACAATAGCTACACGCTTTATCGTGATCTTGTAATTACAGACAGGCAAGGATGTATTGTTGCGAGCAGCAATGAGCAAACGCGAGAGGGCTTATTGGGAACCTCGGTGGCGGACGAGTCATGGTTTCTTGATGCCATGCAGACCAAAGATGCCACACAATATGCGGTGCGGGATTTATGCGGAAGTCACGTCGAGCCAGATCAGGACAATTCTCTGATCTATTCAACTGCGGTGCGGGAGAATGGCGACAGTGCCGGCCGGACTTTGGGCGCCATGGGTGTGTTTTTTTGATTTCCAGGGTGAGGCACAGATGATCCTCGATGATTACATGCCGACTGATTCCCGGGGCCGAGTATTGGATGGATGGTACAGTTTTTTCACCGATGGAACGGGAACCATTATTGGCTCCAGCGATCCCGCGGTGGTTCCGGTATCAACCTATGCCCATCTCCCACGTCGGCATCGGAGCCTCTCAAAGGGTGAGCGAATTAATGACTACTTGATTTTTGAGGGCGAAGATTCTGCTATTTTCACCGCGAAAACGGATGGCTATCTCGAATATCCAGGTCTGGGCTGGAATAGCCATCTTGTCTTGCCTAAATCAGCAATCTTTAGTCAGCGAGTGGATGCCAGTAAGAGCTTGCTGCAGCCTGAGGATTTGCTGCACTCGCAGATTATTCCGGATGTGAATAAAGAGACTTACATAAAAATTCAAGACGATAAAGAATCTATCCAATTGATTTCCTTGAACGGAATCGTCTTTGCCAGTAAACTGGGCAAGCGTGGGGTGGCATTGGGGCCAATTTTTGACCAAATCACCAAGACCGGTGATTTTGCCACGAGCATGATGGAAAAACTCCTGGCTGAAATGGCCGTTGGTGAACTCGAGATGAACCTTCGGGCATTGGAGAATAGTTCAAAACAGGCCATCGACGTTATCGATCGCAATCTTTTCGAAAGGGCTGCGGATATTCGCTGGTGGAGTACCGATCAATACTTCTGGTCAGCCTTGGAGAGTCCGGGGGAGGATGTTTATGAGGCCGCCAGTAAGCGTCTTAAGGTGATTAATGCGAGTTACACCATGTATCGTAATCTGGTGCTGGCGGATCGTAATGGCGATATCGTTGCCTGCTCGCGATTGGAAATGCGCAATGAATTGCGCAAGCTTAATGTGAGTGATCACGAGTGGTTTCAATCGGGCATGCGCACTGCTGATTCCAGCGAATATGCGGTTCAGGACGTGGTGCAGTCGCCCCTTGAACGCACCAAGGATCGTTCCCTCATTTATGTTGGGGGCATACGCCGCAACGGCGTGCGCCAGGGCGAGGCGATTGGCGTCCTTGGCATTCTCTTTGATTGGGATACCGAGGCGCAGACTATTTTACGCACCTGCCTGCCGATGGACCGCTTAGGGTCACCGATACCAGGAGCAGCGGCCTTTTACACGAATCGCGATGGAATCATTATTGAAACCACTGACCCACAGCGTTTCGCCGTTGGCATGAAGCCGCGCATTGCCGATGAACATCACTGCTTAGACCGCGGGGCTAGTTGTTCCGGACTTTTGCTGCATGACCAGATTCGCTACCTCATAGGCAGTTCTCGTACTCAAGGGTACCGTGAATACGAGGGATTGCGGTGGTCGGCCCACATTGTCCGACCAGTGGACGCCATTTCTGTCCAGGCCTATTCCTGACGTTGGACCCTTGCGAATGGTATGGCAATCATGCGATTCTGAAGTTTCAGTATTTCGATGCGGTCGAACCCCTGTCGTTGTATTGCCCTGTTGCTAGTCGACAGGGTAGCCAGCGTCCATCTCAGGATCCCGTACATTGATGCGCGAAGGATAGCGATGCCAGGTTTGCATGAGATGTTCTTCGCTTTGCCAAGCGTCGCCAAGCAGGAGTTGGGGCCATTCGAAGGGTTCACTTAATGAAAGGGCGGTTTGAAACCATTCTTCAAAACGATCCCGATTGCCGGCGAGGATTCCGGCAATGGCGTTAAAGTAAGCGATGTCGTTGATGCGATGGGGGGGGCCATCTAATGGCATGTCGATTAATGGACCAAGCAGGTTGCGGGCGATGGCGCCAACCAGCGAATCGTAGGATGATAAATCATTCCATAGGGAATAGGTTTCGGTGTGGCGATTCATAGTGGTAAGGAGATCAGAAAGCCATAATCGCGTCCATTGTGCGAAATCTCCATGGGGATTATCGGCGAGTTCCAGGGCGATGCGGTAGGTGGCTTCGGCAGCCTGATACTCCTCGCGTAGACGTTGCATTTGGGCCAGGCGAACAAGGGTCCCTAGCCGTATTTGGCGTCCTGTCTGTTCGTTGGCCAAGATTTGCAGCAGTCGCTCTTCTGCCTCCTCCCAGCGTTCGAGGCTGGCTAGGATATCTGCGGCACCAATGCGGGCAGCGGCTTGAACCGGGACTAATTGAAGGTATTCGCCGATATCGGCGGCGGTATCGAAGAGGGAAATGGCGCGCCAGGGGTCAATCGGGCCTTCTTGGCGGGCAGTGTCGATATAGCGCTGGGGTAGGGCGCTAATCAAGTCTTCACTGGCATAGGCAAGCAACGTAGCGAGATCGTAGCGCGAACGAATTGATTCGAAGTAGCGTTCGGCCTCACTGAGTCGGCCTAGTCTGAGGGTGGATTGCCAGGCCTGAAAGCTTGCGGAAACTGAGTAGAGGGGGTCATTTTCGGATTCGGCCGCCACCTGAAGAAAGACTTCGAGGGCTTCATTATGACGTCCTAGGGCGCTCAGGCAGAGGCCGCGGCGATAGCGAGCATCTCGGGCCCGTGGTGAATCAGGAAAATCGCGGAGGAAATCCCGGTAAAACCGCTCGGCGCGGACAAATTGGCCGTCCTGGCGCAGGGCGTCGCCGAGTTCAAGGCGGGAAACCATTTCCGAGCGCCGTCGTCGCTCAATGGTGATTTGACGAATGGCGGTGCTATCCGGTTGGATAAGGAAGTGAATGCCGCTGTGATCGGATCCTTCGAGGGGGATCAGGTCAACGTGGCGCAGGACGAGGCTTGCGGGGCCGTTGTTCAATCGAGGCGATTGAGCATAAACTTCAATGACATTTCCTTGCCGTTCTATGGTGAAAATCGTTTCCGGTTCATCGTCAGGCCAGGGGTTGCTAGAGATAATGGCCAGTTGCTGACTACTTTCACCAAGTCGCGGGCGCTTAAGGCGCAGGTTTTCGCCAAGTACCAGGCTATAGCCTTGGCCGAGACTGCGATCGCTAAAGAGGATCCGGGCGGGTGTGCCACCTCGTTGGTGCTGGGCGGTGAAGCGTATGCGCACATCGGACTCTGCGGTGATACTACGATCTCGATTATCGGGTTGAACCGGCGTAAAAATGGTAAGGCCAGGGGCCCGTTCTTGATCCCAGCGAGCGGCGGCAGTAATGGAGGCGCCAAGGGATTCTGGATGCTGCCAGTTGGTTAGCCAGGGGTCCGGGGCATCATTGGCGATGAGTATGGGCGTGGGCGTTAGCTCTGGGGGCTTTTCTTGTGCCCAGGGTTGAGCGATGGCAGCCGTCGCCACTGCGGAAACGGCAAAAAGAACTAGGCCAGAAGTGGCAATGACACTGCGGTGGTAATAGGCGGCCCGCAGCCAGGGTCGATAGAAGGGTATGCGCTGGGCTCGGGGTTTATTGCCACGGCGAAAGCGGCGCAGGTCCTCGGCCATGGATTCAGCGCTTGGGTAGCGGTCTCTGGGATCCTTGGCCATGCTGGTGAGAATGATGGTCTCAAGGTGGACGGGTAGATTGGGTACCAATTGTGAAGGGGGCGTGAGGGGTTCTTCAATAATCGCGCGTAGGACGGCCACGGAATTTTCTGCGCGGAAGGGCTGGTAGCCGGTAACCAATTCGTAGAGCACTGCACCCATGGCGTAGATGTCGGAGTGAGCGCCAATCCATTCGCGATGACCCCGGGCTTGCTCGGGGCTCATATAGGCGGGGGTGCCAAGGATGGATCCAGAAGCGGTAAGGCGACTTTCGCCGCCCACTCGCTGCGCCATGCCAAAGTCAAGAACCTTCACCTGGCCAGCCGGGGTGATCATCAGATTACCGGGTTTCAGGTCGCGGTGAGTAATGCCGGCGATATGGGCGACGTGGAGAGCTTCGAGTACCTGGATAACCAAATCAGAGGCATGGCCTGGGGCAAGGGCGCTGGGTTCGGCGCTATCGCGTCGGTTAAGCAGGTCGTCAAGGCACTGTCCATCAACTAATTCCATGACCATATAGGGCCGGCCGTGGTAGTCGCCGATGTCATAGATTCGCGTAATGCCATGATGGCTTAGGGCTTGAAGGTAGGCAGCTTCCCTGGTAAAGCGTCGGTGATCAGCCTCTGAGAGGTGTTCTTGACGCAGGACTTTCAGTGCTACTTCGCGGCCCACGGGCAGGGCGCAGCTCTCGATCACGCGGGCATGATAGACCACTCCCACCCCGCCACGGCCGAGGGGTCTGATGATTTCATAGGGGCCAATGCGATGGCCTTTGCCCAGCATACTGGCCGGGACGACCATCTGCGAAAAGCCCACCGTTTCGGCGCGGGCGATGTCCTCGGTGCTCATGCTCATGACAGTCTAGCAGCCCTCGGCAGAAGTCACTGCTGGGAATTCAGTCACCGATCTTTTTTTTGGGGGGGCTGGCTCAAGATTGAGTAAGATGGCCGATCCGCTGCTTGCTGCGTTTTGCCAACTGCAGCAGGGCGTGTTCAGCAAGTTGCAGATCGTAGGTCCCAATGTCTTGGCGTGCACCTAGGCCGCGGGGCATGGCCAGGGTTAATTCACCGCCGAGATGTTCACGGAATTGCTGAAGGCCTTGGAAAATGCAGCGCTGGCCGTGGGCGTCGCGTAGGTGCAGGGCTTGGTCCCAAAGGCGAAAGCCGATGGTCTCGAGGCAGTCGAGGACGGCGGCACATTCGTGCTGGCTTAAGGCGCCGATGGCCACGGCGTAGCAGCAATCAATGGCGATGCCGATGGCCACCGCCTCGCCATGGTTGAGGCGGTGCTGGGAGAGGACCTCGAGGCAGTGGGCCGACCAGTGGCCGAAATCCAGGGGTCTGGAGGAGCCCTGTTCAAAGGGATCGCCATTACCGGTAATATGATCAAGGTGCAGTTCGGCGCAGCGCTGAATCGCCTGCTGGAGGAGCTCGGGACGCTGGCGGTCGAGCAACTGCGGGGCGTGCCCAGCCAGCCAGCTAAAAAAGCGCGCATCCTTGATAATTGCCACTTTCACCGCCTCGGCGAGTCCGGAGCGACGCTCGCGTTCGGGACAGAGGGCGACAAAGGCCGCATCGTTAATGACCGCCCAGGGTGGCTGGAAGGTGCCGAAGAAGTTTTTATTGCCGAAGGCATTGACTCCATTCTTGACCCCTAGTCCCGCATCGTCCTGGGCCAACACGGTGCTGGGCATGCGAATTTGACGAACCCCACGGTGAACCAGGCTGGCACCCAGGCCCACCGCATCGAGGACAGCACCGCCGCCAATAATGATGATAAAACTGTGACGGCAGATGCCGTGCTGGAGGCAGCAGCGGCCTACCCGCTCGGCAATGGCGAGGCCATCTTTGGCGCTTTCGCCACCGCTGACGATTTGTGGCTCGGCGGCAAGGTGGATGCCGGCCTCGGCATGGTGGGCAAACCAGGCGTGAATGCGGGCGTTTAAGCCGGGATCGGCGGCAAGGGCACCTGAATCGATGAAAATGAGGCAGCGCCGAGGGCGCTGACTTGGCGGTGGTTCGCCTTCGCTGAGTACCCGCAGGAGGCAATCATTATCGAGGGCGAAGGTTTGATTGGTAAAATGCAGGCGCATCTCCCAAGAGACCTGTACCGAATAGCGATGTTGCATGGCTGTCCTCACCTATCGCCGCTGTGGCGGCTGCCCTAGTGGTCTGCGCTAGAAATCCTGCAACCTATCCTTGCCGCGGAACGCCGTCTTCTGCGTTGGGATTTCCTCGCTGTGGCGTTGCCACACCGTCGTCATCCCGCCTTGAATCCAGCATTCTGGGGCTGCGGATATGCTGCACTCTGCTTGACTCAGACGACGAGGTCTGATCTCCTAGACATTAGCTTTCCTCATGCCAAAACGCAGGGGCTTGACTGCGGGTTCATTGTCGCTGCCATTGACAGGTCCAGGGCTGGCT
The DNA here is from genome assembly GCA_007695355.1 of Planctomycetota bacterium. Lineage (GTDB taxonomy): Bacteria > Planctomycetota > UBA11346 > UBA11346 > UBA11346 > REDP01. The sequence goes on along the minus strand of REDX01000164.1, from coordinate 36,431 downwards.
GTTCGCGCTGGCGACGGGAGGGGGGTGGCATGGGGAGAGAGATGGCAGAGCGCATTATGTTGATTACCGGGGCTGGAAGTGGCATCGGTGCCGCCATCGCCCGCCATTTTGCGGCGCCAGGGACCGTGATCTATGGTTGTGGGCGGCGGCTGGAGCCCTTAACCCAGCAGGCCGAGGAGCTGCGCGGATTCGGCTGTGAGGCCCATCCCCGGGCTTGTGATATGACCGATAGTGCGGCGGTTGATGAGTTGGTGGCAGAGATTGTGGCTCGGCACGGCCGTTTAGATGTCCTGGTGGCCAATGCCGGTATTGCTGTCAACCGCCCCTTTGTCGACACTGACGATGGCCTTTTAGAGGAGATCATGCGGGTCAATGTATTGGGCACCTTTGCCTGTTGCCGCGCCGCCTTTCGCCACATGCGCTTAGCTGAAGCGGGCACGATTATTACGATCGGCTCGGTGGTATCCCATCGTGGTTACCCGAATCAGGCTGCCTACACTGCCTCCAAGCATGCGATTGCCGGGTTTACCAAGTCTCTCTGCGCGGAGGCGCAACCCTTTGGGGTGCGCGTTGCCTGTATAATGCCCGGCGGGGTGGCTACGGATATGGTACGGGCAACCCGTCCGGATCTGGATGACGAGGCGATGATTCAGCCCGAGGACGTCGCCGAGGCCACCCGCTACTTGGTGGATTTACCCCGCCGGATTGCCATCGATAGCATTGCGATGCGTCGCTGGGCGGCGGCGCCGTAAGCTCAGCCAGCCGATGGCGAGGAGGCTGGCGAGCAGGGCCATCGCCACCGTAGTCAGGCGGGCAATATTGCGCAGGCTTTGCGCCTGCAGCAGCTCTTCGCCGGCGCTGCGGTCAAAGACGATGAGGGGGCCAAAGGGCGAATCGATTATCCGCTCTGGGGCAACCCAAACAAAGCGCGTCATTTGGCCGCGCTGGGTGAAGGGCCCGGTGCGGCCGATGAGGCTTAGCTGCTCGCTTACCGGATCACGCTCGCTAAAGCCAAAGAGATCGAGAAAGGATTGACGGTCCTCGGCCTCGCTGGCTGCCGCCAGCATCTCGCTGTCCACCTCCGCCATTTCCCAGCCGGTCACCCCGCTGGCGCGGTCAAATAACCATGCCAGGGGGATGATGGAAAGGCACAAGCCGAGGGTTATCAGGGCGCCGATGCCACAGCTGCGCGAGGCTCGGCTCATTCCTCTTTGGCGCCCAATTTACCAAGCAGGGTAACTTCAATCTGCCAAACTTCGGCCACCGCAGGGGTGCCCACGGCTGCATTGGTAATGCCGAATTCCTTGATTGGAATGTCAAAGCTGGTGCGCACCCGCACAATATTCTCGCCAAAGCGCGGGAAGGTGGGGATAAAGCGGATATTGGCGAGGCTGGTCTTCTCGCGGCTTACGCCCTTGATCGTCCAGGTGCCGGTAACTTCCCATACGGTTGGCGAACGCTGGCGCAAGCTGACATCAGAAAAGGTGATGGTGGGATGGTTTTCAGCATCGAGCCAGCCGCTGCTCCACATATGTTCGTCGCGGGTGGCGTCACCGGTGCGCATATCGGCAACTGCCAGGCTGAGCGAGGCGCTGCCACTGCCGCCGTTGACATCAAAGGTGGCATGGCCGAGGGCGGCTTCCCCAGAGAAGGCGACGACACCAGCGATGCGCTCATCGGCCTCGGAGATGAAACTAATGCTTTGCTTGGCAATGCTGGGGAAGGTGAAGTGGTGTTCTCCCGCGGGCAGCGGGGTGCCGCCTTCCAGGGCGGCGACGGCCTCGTCATCGGCGGCCAGCAGGGGGCTGCAGCAGAGGGCAGTTATCAGTAGGGCGCGGAATGGGTGCATGGGCATCTCCTGGCGTTGGTGGCTGTCAAACCGAGCATGGCCGGTTCGATGGTGAATTCCAGTTGTTTACTGGCCTCACTGGAAGGTGTTAGAGGCCTTGATTGAGTTTTGTGGAAGCTGGAAGGGGTAAGACCTTGCATCTTCTATCCATGCCACATTGCCCCTTGTTGACAGAGGAAAGGGGAGACCACACTGCCAACTCCTCCAAATTGCAGCACAGGAGTTACGGTGCCGTCCCCCATGGTCGATTCACCATTTCGTATGCTGCCGCTCGGCGCCTGGCTTCCTGCTCGGCCAGTGACCTGTGCTGTCGCCCAAGGCTCTGCGCTGATTGGGCCGGTGGGACTCTGGTCGCAGGCCCTGCCGCCAGAGCCAAGGGGGGGGAATCTCGAGTCGTCTCAATCTGACCAAGCGCAGAATAGTCAAGATCAGGATAGCCGCCCCGCTCATGCCACCAACGGCCACTGGCAGGGCCTGCACGTTGGCTATGTTCTTGCCGCCTCGGTGATGATTGGCCTGGGCATTGGTTATGGCATTGATGTCTGGCTTGACTCCCTGCCCTGGGGGATGGTTGGCGGCGCCCTCTTCTTTATCGCGGCCGGCCTTTATCAGGTGGTCAAGGAGTTCCTGCGATGATGGCCCTGCTGCCAGCGCTGTGCTTGGCTGTGCTGGGCCTGATCCTTCCGCAGGGGCCCTATTCATTGGCCTTGCTGGCCGCTTCGGGCCTTACCGCGGTAACGGCGCTAATGGGTCTGGTCACCCTGCGCTTGGTGGCGGCCCATGGCGTAACCGCGGTATTGGCGGGCATTGTTGGCGGCATGATGCTGCGCTTGGTACTGGTGGCGGTTTTTTGTTTGCTCATGGCGCAGGTGCCAGAAGTCCACCTTTTAACTGCCTGTCTGGCTGCGGCTGCTGGTCTCGTCGCTGCCTTGATCATTGACAGTGCCCTGGTGGCGCGGAGTTTGAGTGTCAAAGCCGTATCTGCCATGAGCGCGACGGAGATTGCCGGTGGATGATATCTTGGAATACCCTGCGGCCGAGACAGCCGAGACGGTTGACGCTTCCGCGGCAGCAGCCGTCGAACTCGAGCAATCGGCGCCAACGGCAGAAGCGGCCAGCGGCGGCTTTTCCTTTATCGGTGCGCTTAAGCATCACAGTTTGCCATGGCCGGCCTGGGATCCCACCGGGCGCCCCCTACTGATCTTTAATTCCCCTAAATATGCCGATTACGCCTTTAAATATCTGAAGGTAGACCCAGCTTTTGGCACCGTCGAGCCCACTGCCAGTCAACTGACCTGGGCCGGCGAGTACGTGCTGCGGGTTCAAGAACTCCGCGAAGGTGAATTGGCCTTTGACGCCAATTCCCTGGCCCAGGCCATGGCCCTGGCGGAAAACCAGGCGGTAATTGGCACTTTCCCCAAGCCCCTGGCCTTTTTCAATCATATGACCTTCTTCGGCAGCGTTGCCCTGCTGCTGGTAGCCCTCTTTGTCTGCGTTTGGGGCCGCCGTCGTCCTGAACAGTTGAAGCCGGTGAATCGGGTTCAGCACATGATTGAGGCTGTCACCATCTACATTCGTAACGAGGTGGTGCGCCCCAATATCCATCATGGCGATGCCTGGACTGCCCATTTTACCGCGATTTTCTTCGCGGTTCTGGCCTTTAATCTCTTTGGTTTGGTGCCGGGGGGCGGCGCTGCCTCGGCCCATATTGCGATTACCGGGGCTTTCGCCTTCGCCACCTTGGTAACCATGCTCTTTTGCGGTATGCGGGCGCAGGGGGTGGGCACCTACTGGAAAACCTTGGTCCCCGTGCCCTTCACCCTCAACCCCATGGGGTTGGGCATTTGGCTTATTTTGGCGGTCATTGAAGTGGCGGGTTTGATCATTAAGCCTGCCGCCTTGGCGATTCGTTTGTTTGCCAATATGTTTGCCGGCCATGTGGTGGTCTTGAGTTTCACCACCCTTTTCTTCATTGTTATTTCGGCGGGTGCCAGCGAAATCATGGCAACTGCCCTTGGCGGCTTTGGCATCCTCATTGCTGTGGCGATTTTCCTGCTGAAGCTCTTGGTTTCGTTTATCCAAGCCTACGTTTTCACCCTGCTGAGCGCCCTCTTCGTGGGTGCCTCGGTGCATCCTGATCATTAACCCCCATCACCCCACAATGGGGTGTGCAATCGAAGGAGTCTTTTCATGGACGTCATCAGCCTTGCTCCCATCGGTGCCGGCATCGCCGCCGCTTTCGCTGTCATCGGTGCTGGTCTCGGTATCTCCAAGCTGGCCGCCGCTGCCCTTGAAGGCATTGCCCGTCAGCCCTCTGCCGCTGGTGACCTCAAGGGTACCATGATTATCGCCGCCGCGCTGATTGAAGGCGTAGCCCTCTTCGGCGTGGTGGTTGGTCTGCTCTGCCTGATCCTCTGATCGGGTGGTACCTGGAAATCGCCCCCCCTGGGCATGAATGTCCAGTGGTGGTGATAGCCCGTTCACCCTGGATCCCGAGTCCCCGGACTGGGGAAATGAGGACGTGATGATCGAGTTTATCGCCAATAGCATCCCCGACTTCTTCTTCGGCCTCTTTGCCTTCGTGGTGGCGGTGCTGATTGTGTTGAAGTGGGGCATTAAGCCGGTGGTCTCAGCCATTGATGCTCGGGAAGCGCGTATCGCTTCGCAGATCGAGCAGGCCGAAGCCAATAACCGTCGGTCTGCCGAATTGCAGGCCGAATTAGATCGCCAATTGGCCGGAGCCGAAGCCAAGATCGCCGAGATGATTCGCCGTGCCGAAGCCGAAGGTAACGAGCACAAGAATCGCATTGTCGAGGCGGGTCGTGCCGAGGCCGATCGGCTGCGCGTTCGCGCCCTTCGTGATATCGACACCGCCCGCCACGGCGCGGTGGTGGCCCTGCGCGAAGAGGTGGCAGTGATCGCCACCCAAGTCGCTGAAGCCGTGATTCGCCGGAACCTTGATGCACAGTTGCAGCAAGAACTGGTGCAGACCGCCGTCACGGCCTATGAAGAAGACGTCTTTGGGGTGCAGGCATGAGCACCCCGGCCACCGTCCCTCACGTCTACGCCAGCGCCCTCATTGAGGCCGCAGAGGAAGCCGGCCAGCGTGAATCGGTGGTGGCAGAAGCGGCCATGCTTGCCGAATCGGTGGCCGCGAGTCCAGAGCTTATCGCCACCCTTGCTGGTGGTGGTCGGCCCCGGGCCAAGGTTCGCGAAGCCCTGCGCACCATATTCGCCGAACGCCTGAGCCCGCTTTTGGTGGATTTTCTCTGCCTCTTGGCCAACCGCGGACGCTTAGAAGCGCTGCCGGCTATTTTGCGCACCCTGGTCTTGCTCGAAGAGCAGCGCCTCGGCATTGTGCGGGTGGTGGTGTCCACGGCTACCCCAGCCGATGAGATCGTGCGGCGATCTGTGGAAAGCAGCCTAAAGCGGGTTTTGGGTCTTGGCACCCGGATCGACTGGCAGGTGGATGAAGGCCTTGTCGCCGGCCTGAGTCTGCGTTATGGCGACACCCTCATTGATGGCAGCGCGCGCCGACGTCTGCGCGACGCCCGTGCTGCCATCCGCAGCGCCCCCCTGGCGCTGGTAGAATTGGAAGAAGGAGATGCTGCGTGAAAATCCGTGCTGATGAGATGACTGCGGTCATTAAGGAACAGCTGCGCAACTTTGGCGCCACCAGCGGCGATATCGCGGTGGAAGAGGTGGGCACCATTCTCCAAGTTGGCGACGGCATCGCCCGTATCTCCGGCCTCGGTAACTGCCTGGCCGGCGAGATGCTGGAGTTTCCTGGCGGTAACTACGGTCTGGCGCTGAACCTCGAAGAAGAGTCCGTGGGCAGCGTGATCCTGGGCGACTACCGGGGTTTAAGCGAAGGCGACACGGTCAAGCGTACCCAGCGCGTGCTTGAGGTGCCGGTGGGCCAGGGCCTGCTTGGCCGCGTGGTGGATCCCCTGGGGCGTCCCTTGGACGGCAAGGGCCCGATTAAGGCCGATGGCACCCGCAAGGTTGAGAGTCCGGCCCCCGGCTTGGCCGATCGTAAGAGCGTGCACGAACCCCTGCAAACCGGCCTGAAGTGCATTGATGCCATGATCCCGGTGGGCCGCGGTCAGCGCGAATTGGTGATCGGCGACCGCAAGACCGGCAAAACCGTGATCTGCGTTGACACCATTATGAACCAAAAGGGCAAGGGCGTTATCTGCGTCTACGTCGCCATCGGCCAGAAAGAGTCCACCGTTGCTGGCATCGTCCGCGAGCTAGAAAAAACCGGCGCCCTTGATTACACCATTGTCGTTTCTGCTCCGGCCTCGGCGCCGGCTCCGCTGCAGTTCCTGGCGCCTTATGCTGGCGCCGCCATGGCTGAATACTTTATGTATAATACCTGGAAACACGGGGCGAATGGTCTGCCTGAATTAGGCAGCGATGGCCGTTATAGCCTGCAGTCGGTGGCCGATGGCGGCCGTGGCTTTGCCACCTTTATCGCCTATGACGATCTTTCCAAGCAGGCTGCCGCCTACCGCGAAATGTCGCTTTTGCTGCGTCGTCCACCCGGCCGTGAAGCCTACCCTGGTGACGTTTTCTATCTCCACTCCCGCTTGCTCGAGCGCTCGGCCAAGCTTTCTGATCCCCTCGGCGGTGGTTCGTTGACCGCCTTCCCGGTGATTGAAACCCAGGAGGGCGAGGTTTCAGCCTATATTCCCACCAATGTGATTTCGATTACCGATGGCCAGATCTACCTCCAGCCGGACCTCTTCAACGGTGGTCAGCGGCCGGCGGTGGACGTCGGTATCTCGGTGTCCCGGGTTGGCGGTGCGGCTCAAATTAAGGGCATGAAAAAGGTTGCCGGCACCCTGCGCTTGGACCTCGCTGCTTACCGCGAGTTGGAAGCCTTCGCCCAGCTCGGCACCGAGTTGGATCCCTCCACCCAGCGCCAGCTGGATCGCGGCGCACGCATGGTGGAACTGCTCAAACAGGGCCAGGGTTCCCCGATGGAAGTTGCCGATCAGGTGCTCGCCATTCAGGGCGCCGGCCTGGGCATGCTGGACAGCCTGCCCGTGGATCAGGTTTTGGCCTTCGAGAAGTTCTTTATCGAACGCATCCACGCCGAGTTCCACGTGCTAATCGACGAACTCAATGCTAAGAAGGCCCTGACTGACGAGGGTCTCACCACCCTCAAGCAGGCCATTCCCCGCATTGTTAGCGCTTTTAAGCAGGAGCAGGGGATCGCGTGATCTCCAGCCCTTCCATCCCCATTCACCTCAGCCCCAAGTAGATTCATGGCCAATACCCAGGAACTCCTCAAGCGGCGCAAGACCATCGCCAATACGCGTAAGATAACGCGTACCATGGAATTGGTGGCGTCGTCCAAGGCGCGTAAGGCCCAGGAGGCAGCTGACGCCTCTCGGCCCTATGCCGAGGCCCTGGCCAAGCTGGTGCGCGACTGCGCTGCCAGTGAAGGGGCCGCAGAGCATCCCCTCCTCGCCAGCCGCGAGGTCAAGCGGGTGGTGCTTTTGGTGGCTACCTCAGATCGCGGACTCTGCGGTGCCTTTAATGCCAATATTCTGCGCCATGCTCTAGAAACGATTAAGGCCCACGAAGCACAGGCGGCCGAGGTTGAAATCATTTCCCTGGGCAAGAAGGGGTATTCGACCCTGCGTTATTTTGGCTACGAGCCAGCCCAGGGCTTTGGCGGGATTATGGATGCCCCGCGTTACAGTCAGGCCCTTGAAGTGATTGAGCCTCTGATGGAACGCTACCTCGCCGGCGAGATTGATCGTGTCGAAGTGGTCTACCCCCGCTTTATCAATGTTGCCCGTCAAGAGCCTAGCGTTGCGGTGTTGCTTCCCGCCGGTGGAGGCAGTCAGGGCGGCAGCTTGGAGATGGCCGCGGAAACCCTGCCTGCCATCGGCCCGGAATATTTCTACAGCCCATCGCCGGTGGAAATGCTTGAGGCGCTGATCCCGCAAACCGTGCGGACCGCCCTTTTCAGCACCCTGCTGCAAACCTCCGCCGGTGAACACAATGCTCGTCGGGTGGCGATGAAAAATGCCACCGATGCTGCCTCCGATATTCTCAAGACGATCAATCGCACCTATAACCGGGTGCGCCAAGGCAAAATCACCCAAGAGATTGCCGAAATCGTTGGTGCCGTGGAGGCCATGTCGTGAAGACAGCGCTCTCCGTTTATGGTCTCATTGTCGCTTTCCGTGCTTAAGGAAGATATTATGTCCACCGCTACCGCTCAAAACACTGGCACCGTGGTTCAGGTGATCGGCTCTACTCTGGATGCCGAGTTCGATAAACTCCCGGCCATTTATAGCGCGTTGAATATCGAATTGAAGGATCCGGTATCTGGCCAAATGAAAACCCTGGTCGCGGAGGTGCAAATGCACCTGGGCCGTAATCGGGTGCGCGCCGTTGCCCTGGCTTCCACCGATGGTCTGGGCCGCGGCGCCCAGGTGATCGATACGGGTAATCCGGTGATGATGCCCACGGGCACGGAAACCTTGGGCCGGATTTTCAACCTGCTGGGTGAAACCATCGATAATGGGGCCCAGGTCAGCGCTGAATGCCCGCGCTCGCCGATCCATCGCTCGGCCCCGGCCTTTGATCAGCTCAATCCCGAAGACGAAGTTTTCGAAACCGGCATTAAGGTGGTCGATCTTTTGGCGCCCTATGTGAAGGGTGGCAAGGTGGGCCTCTTCGGCGGTGCCGGCGTTGGCAAGACCGTGATCATTATGGAGCTGATTAATAACGTGGCTAAGGGCCACGGCGGCTTTTCGGTATTTGCCGGTGTTGGTGAGCGCACCCGTGAGGGGAACGATCTATGGAATGAAATGATCGAATCTGGCGTGATCGCGGTGGAGAAGGACGAGCACGGTCACCCACAGTGGGATGAGAATGGCTACCCGAAGGTGATCCCCGGTGAAAGCCGCTGTTCTCTCTGCTATGGCCAGATGAACGAGCCGCCGGGAGCCCGCCTGCGGGTTGCCCTGTCCGCACTGACCATCGCCGAAAATTTCCGCGATCAGTCGGGCAAGGATGTGCTGCTCTTTATCGACAATATTTTCCGCTTTACCCAGGCCGGTTCGGAAGTGTCGGCCCTGCTTGGCCGCCTACCTTCGGCGGTGGGCTACCAGCCTACCCTGGCCAGCGAAATGGGTCAGCTGCAAGAGCGCATTACCTCGACCAAGAACGGTTCGATCACCTCGATTCAGGCGGTCTATGTGCCGGCTGACGACTATACCGATCCGGCGCCGGCCAATACCTTTGCCCACCTTGATGCCACTACCAACTTGAATCGTGGTATCGCCGAGAAGGGTATCTATCCGGCGGTGGATCCCCTGGCCTCGACCAGCCGCATTCTGCAGCCGCACATTGTCGGCGAGCGCCATTATAAGGTGGCCCGTGGGGTGCAAAGTGTGCTGCAGCGCTACAAGGATCTGCAGGATATTATTGCCATCCTTGGCGTTGATGAACTCTCCGATGAGGACAAGCGCCTGGTCGGCCGCGCCCGCCGCTTAGAGCGCTTCCTCTCCCAGCCCTTCCACGTCGCCGAGCAGTTTACCGGCATGGCTGGCAAGTATGTGAAATTGGAAGACACCATCCGCAGTTTTGAAGCGGTGCTCTCCGGTGAGTACGATCACCTCCCCGAAGGTGCTTTCATGTATGTCGGTACCATCGAGGAGGCGGTTGCCAAGGCCGAAGCCATGGCGGCGAAGGGCTAAAGCCATGCAGGTGACCATCCTCACTCCCGAGCGCCAGCTCCCTAACCATCCGGCGGATCACGTTATCCTGCCGGCCCACGATGGCTTGCGCGGTATTCTTCCCCGCCACGCCCCGATGGTCTGTCAATTGGGCTCCGGCAAGTTGACCTTAGAGCACGCCAGTCACCCGCGGGTGGTCTACGTGGTTGATGGTGGCGTGCTGCAGGTGGTGGATGATCAGATTACCATTCTCGCTGAATCTGCCGCCTTGCTTGCCGATGTGTCAGAAGGCCGCCTGATTGACGAGCTCTTAGCCCTTGATGCCGCCAGCTATGACGACCCGATGGCCCTCACCCAGGCCAAGGCCCGCGCCCACTGGCTTAAAACCCAATTGCAGAGCGCCGGCAAGGCCGTGCCTGAGACCAAGCAGGTTTAGGATTTGCCGGCCGCAAGGCAGGGTTTTGCTGGCCTGAGGCAGGGCGAAGGGCGATTGTGGCATGCGCGATTGCACGCCTGCCGGGATTTGTTTGGGCCGGCTACCGCTAGGGATGCAGCGATGGTTGAGAACGGCGCCTATCCGTAATTGGCTTTGGCCAATTCTCCCGACGGTGACCCGACGGCAAAGAGCTAGTCTTCTTGGGTGCCCATCAGCAATTGCAAAAAGACGAGATCTTCGGCATTGCAGAGGACATAAACGTGGTCGTTTACCATGACTTCGGTATGGCCCTTGGGGGTGATGAGGGCGCGACCGCGGACGATCATGAGGGCAGAGGCATCATCGGGCCAAGGGATATCGCAGATGTGGGTGCCGGCCACAGAGGAGGCTTCCTGGATAAAGAAGGAATGCACTTCCTTGTCTAAATCATAGAGGGCGTCAATTTCCATAACCGCCCCCGGATTGGGCGGAGCAGACACATTGAGACCCAGGCGATGAGTGGCCCAGCCCACGGTCATGCCGGGTATAATCGCATTAATCACCACAATAAAGAAGACCACGTTGAAAATGTAGTGGGCGTGTTCAACTCCTTGCAGGACCGGGATGGTGGCAAGGAGAATGGGCACTGCTCCACGCAGTCCCACCCAGCCGAGGAAGAGGGTTTCGCGGGGGGCAAAGCGGAAGGGCAGCAGGCACAGGAAAACGGCGAGGGGACGGGCCACCAGGGCAAGGAAGAAGGCGATGAATAATCCCCAACCGGCGATGCGCCAGAGTTCGCTGGGGGTAACCAGGAGTCCCATCATGAGGAAGAGGCCCACCTGGGAAAACCAGGCCAGGGCATCGTGCACCCGGCGCAGACTGCTACGGTGGGGCAGGCGATTATTGCCGATAATCACTGCCGCTACGTAGACAGCAAGGAAGCCCGAACCCCACATGAGGCTGGGCATGGCAAAGGTGAGCATGGCCAGGGCTACGGTAAGTACGGGATAGAGCCCGCCGCTAATGAAGCGTACCCGGGCCAAGAGGTGTGAGCAGCCATAGCCGGCGGCAATGCCTAGGCCCATGCCAACGGCTAATTGCACCACCGCTTCCAAGAGGGAGCCCCAGCCGATGAAGCTATCCTGGGCGATGGCGGTGGCGGCGGCCATGGTGAGAATGACCGCCATGGGGTCATTGGCGCCGGATTCCAGCTCTAGCGTGCTGGCGGTGCGCTTGCGTAAATTTAGATTCGACGAGCGGAGAATGGAAAATACCGCCGCCGCATCGGTAGAGCTCACCACGGCACCGAGGAGAATGGCATGCTGCCAGGGCAGCATGCCAGAGAGGGCGGCTGCGGCGGCGACGAGGGCAGCGGTCAGCACCACCCCCAAGGTGGCGAGCATGGAAGCCGGGGCGATGGAGGTACGCAGGCTGCGCAGGGGCGTATTGAGGCCGCCATCAAAGAGAATGAGAATTAGGGCAACCGTGCCGACGCGAAAGGTGAGGTGGTAATCTTCAAAGATGATGCCACCGATGCCATCGGTACCGGCCGCCATGCCAATAAAGAGAAACAGAAGCGCCAGGGGAATACCACGACGGGTGGCAAAGCGGCTAGCAAGGACGCTGACAGCCAATAGGACGCCACCAATTAAAAGCACCACGGCGGTGCCATGGGGCTCTAAGATCAGAGGCAAGGTTTAGGAGCCTTCATGTATAAACCATTCCGGTGGCAGGCGCATATCAATATCCATATCGCGGATCAGCGCGCGGCGCCGCAGCTGGCTGACCAGACGTTGTCGAACCGCCTGCTCGCGCTCACGACGGAGGTGGCTACGAATTTGTGGGGTTGATTCACGCAGGCCAAGGAGGGTGTCATCGACGCGATCGCGGACAAATACGAGGCAGAGGAACTCACCAAGGGTGAAGGGCTGAGAGCTCTGGCCGACGGGGGTGGCGAAGAGGAACTCTTCCATGGTGGCGTCTTGGCTGCCGATTTCCTGCCACTCAAGATCTCCGCCCTGCTCGGCGCGGGGCCCCTGGCTATGTTCGCGGGTGCGTTCGATGAAACGCTGGAGTCTCATTTCCGCATCTTCAAGGGCATTGACTTCCTCGGCGATGGCGCTGAGGAGGTGGCGCACGCTGGCGCTGTCGCGCATGCGCGTCCCCCGGGCGAGGGTGTCTTGCAGCTGTTCGGCTAATTGGCGGGTGCGGGCCGGAGCCTCTGCCGGAATGCGTTCTAAAACGCTGCGCAGGGCCTGGGTGAGCAGCTGGGTTCGTTCGCCCTCCTCGGCGCGGGCAATCTGCGACAATTGTTCATCCTCGATGGCACCGGCGACTGCCGGAAGGGGATCGGTCTGCACCCGTTGCAATAGCGCCATGAGATCCCGCTGATAGCGGCGGTGGTCTTCGGGGCTGGATGGGCGCAGAAGCAGGCGGTGTCCCCAAACCTGCTGCGGCATGGCGAAGATATCGGGATTTTCGGTGTAGAAGCGATGGATATCGCTGGGCGTAATAGCTGGCGATCGACTTTCGTAAAAGCGCTGCACGGCATGGATTTGATTCTCGCGAATGCGCCGGCGCTGTTCCCGTGCCTCTTGGGCAACGGTGGGGCTGAGATTATTATCGCGGATAAAATCACGCACCTGCCGGCGAATAAAGACGAGGTCCAACTGTACGCCCAGACGCCTGGCTTCCTGCACCAAGAGCATTTCATCGGTGAGGCGTTCGAGGGTTTCTTGGCGAAGGTTTTCGATAAATGCCCGGTGCGCTCGCTCTTCGCTGGGAATCTCGGCTCCGGCCCGCTGCATGATTAAAAAGCGCGAGCGCACTTCCTGCCAAACTTCGTTTTGGGTGATGACTTCGTCGTTGACGTAGCGCACGACGCGATCAGCAATCACCGACTCTTGGGCCTGAAGGATGCTTCCAGTTATCACCAGACAGACCCATAGGGCGCAGTGACGCCACCATGGCCAACCAGTAGCTTGGCGCCCCTGTGCAGGTGGAATGCCTCCTGCTGTCCTTTGAGCCATGCGGCCATCCTTCCCAACCCGTCGTTGCCGGGCAATGGGCCGCAGCCTAAACCACTTCCGGCTGGCTCAAGCGACAGAGCGCAGCAGTCTGGCTCTTCTCATCTCGCTTAAGCCTTGTCATCGTGGCCAGTCTCTGACTTAATCTGGGGAGTCTAGGCCCTGCAGCAGGGCCAATTCGTCCTCGCGGATTTCCCGCAGTTCGCCGGGGGCGAGGTCTGCGGGGAGGCGGAGGCTGCCCACCGCATCGCGGTGCAGGGTTTCAACCTCGCCGCCGAGGGCCTGAATCATTCGCCGTACTTGGTGGTAGCGGCCCTCGTGGAGGATCATGGTGGCAGCCCCCGGCTGCTGGAGCTCTAGCCGGGCGGGCAGGCAGGGCTTGTCCTCGTCCGGCAATTGCAGGCCTGCGGCAACGAACTCTACCGCCCGGGGGTCAAGGGTCCCGCGGTAGGTCATGCGGTAGCGCTTGGGCACCTTGCGCTTGGGGTGGATGAGGCGGTGCAGTAACTGTCCGTCATCCGTGAGGACGAGGAGGCCGCTGGTGTCTCGATCGAGTCGGCCGACGCTATTGAGGCTATGCCCAGACCACTGCGTGAGTAAATCGTCGATAATCGGCTGTTCGCGCACATCATGGCTACAGCTATAGCCCAGGGGTTTGTGCAGCAGCAGGGTGAGGGGGATACTGCGAGGCGGAATCACTGGCTTGCCAGCGATTTCAATCAAGTCATCTGGGCCCACCTGCAGGGCTAGTTGCTTGGTGGTTTCACCATTCACCTGGACCTGACCCTTGCGGATAAGGATGCGGGTTTCGCTGCGGCTACCAAGGCCGCAGCTGGCTAGCCAGGCATCGAGGCGGCGGCTCATGACTGCGCCTCATCCCGCCGCCAGTGGAGTGCTGGCTGGCTTTCGGCATCGGCGCGGCGGGCCAAGCTGGCGATGGCAAAATCTTCGGCGGCATGCACATGGACTCCTGGGCAGCGGTCTGCCGCTTCGGCGATGAGGGTTGCTCGTGCCCGCTGCCAATCCTCGCCGTGATCGCCATAGCGGGAAGAGAAATGGGTGAGGACGAGATGGGCGACGCCCATATCGCGGGCGCAGTCTCCCGCCATCGCTGCGGTTGAATGGCCCCATTCCCGGGCCTTGGCCTCAAGGTCGCCGGTGAAGGTGGCCTCGTGGACGAGGATATCGGCGCCGGCGCCGGCTTCGTAGATGGCGCGAGAATCACTGGTGTCGCCGAGGATAACGATGCGTCGGCCAGGTTTGGCTGGTTCCACTGCCATCTCCGGGTGAATCTGCCGACCATCGGCGAGGGTAATGCTTTCACCGCGCACTAGCCGTCCGCGCTCTGGGCCCGGGGGGATGCCGAGGGCCTCGGCCCGTTCTCGATTTAGGCGCCCAAGGCCTGGGGGTTCCTGCAGGGCGTAGCCAAAGCAGGGGGCGCGGTGCTGTAGCGGGCGGGCCTGGATCTGCCAACCGTCGAGACTGCCCTGCCAGTCGGCACCGTCGATTTCCTCAATTTCGAGGGGGAAGGCAAAGTGGGCATGGGAGCAGCGTAGGACGCATGTCAGCATGTCGCGCAGACCCTTCGGGCCCACCACCGCCAGGGGGCGGCGGCCGCGGCCATGTACGGCAAGGGCCGAGATGAGGCCGAAGAGGCCATAGCTATGGTCACCGTGGAGGTGGGTAAGGAAAATGCGGTCGATGCTGCTGGGCTTAATGGAACTGCGGAGAATTTGCTGCTGGGTACCTTCGCCGCAGTCGAAGATCCAGACTAAACCATCTTCCCGGCGCAGGGCGAGGGAACTGACATTGCGATGACGCGAGGGGGTGCCGGCGGAGGTGCCGAGGAAGCGCAGCTCCATAATCGCCTACTCGGGGCCTTCTGGCCAGATCTGGAGGTGACGCAGCACCGCACCCTGGGGCAGGTTGAGCACGACTTGGGCCGGAGCTCCGGTGCGCAGGGCGGGATCACGGGTGGGGATATGCATTTGCGGTAGCCAGGCGCGGATCCCCTGTTCGCTGACTTCCAGGCCAATCGCCAATTCCCGCGATTGGGCGCTACGACCACGCCATAGGATCTGCGGCGGCTGTTCATCTTGCTGCAGACTTAAGGTGGATTCAGGGCCATTCACTGCCAAGACGGTGCGATGACGCTGGTCGCTGCTTTCGGTAATCGTCAGTCGCAGCCCATCGGCATTGAGCACGCTCAGGTATACATATGCCAGGCCCTGACCATAGCCCTCAAAGGTGAGGACGGAATTGCCGAGGATGAGCAGGCCCTGCTCAGAGAGGGTCCAATCTGGGGAATCGCCAACCCTGCCGGCCCAGCGCAATTGTTCTTGGTCGTGGGCGGCGGCACGGGGGCTGGTGAGATCAACGCTGAGGTAGCGCGAGCGGCGTAGACGCGACATCAGTTCATCAAGGCGCTGTTGATGTTGGCGATAGCGATCGCTGGCTAAGCTGCTGAGTTCCGTTTGCATGCGGGCAAGAGAGGTGCGCTGCTCTGGCGGCAGCTGTTGTTGTCCAGGATCGCGGCGCTCGATGGCCTCAACCGTTGTCTGCAAGCGATGCAGGCGTTCATCAAATTCGCGGCGCTTGGTGTCCAACCACGCCGGTAGATTGAAGGCGATCCATGCCGCCAAGACCAGTCCCAGGGCGACGGGAATGCCGTAGACCACCCGCGGATGACGCTCGCGCAGGAAAAGCAGATAGCGGCGTAGGCGGATGCGCCCAAAAGGCGAGATCCATTCACCGCGCATGAATTTATCCAGGTCCAGGATGAGCTCACTCATCGACTGGTAGCGATCCTCGGGTCGGTGGGCAGTGGCCTTGAGAATAATTCGTTCTAATGAACGGGGGAAATCCGCGGCGTGATCACGGGGCCACTTACCAGAATTGCTCGGCGAACGAATGGCGGCGAGGCAGGCCTCGCGCTCGGCCAAATGGACGTAGGGAAGTTGGCCGCCAGTGGCAAATTCGTAAAGCACCACGCCGAGGGAATAAATATCCGAGCGCAGGTCCACTGATTTGGCATCGGTGGCTTGTTCTGGGCTCATATAATCGAGGGTGCCAATAATCTGGCCGGTGCGGGTAAGGCCCAGAGTATGATCGATTTCCTTGGCGATGCCAAAGTCGGTAAGCAGGGGGTGATCAACGGAGCCAAGAAAGTTCTCAGGCTTAAGATCACGGTGCACCACCCCGTGCTTATGGGAGTGGTCAAGGGCGGTGGCGATGGCGCGGATGACCTGTACCGCCTGTGGTATACTGAGTTTGTTGTGGTCATATTCTCGCCGAGCCAGATCCATAACCATAAAGGGGACATCGCGATGCTTGCCACCATCAATCGGCAGGGTGCTGCTGCCGTCAAGGCCGGCATGGATGGCGTGAACGGTGACCACGTAGGGATGATCGCCAAGACGCTTTGCTAACTCAGCCTCTTGGATAAAGCGCCGGTGCCCGGCGGTGCCGGCCCGAGCCGAGCAGACTTTGACCGCAAAGCGGGCATCCGGCGGCAGGGGGCTGCCAATCATCTCAGATGCTAAGCGGGCCTGTTCTTCCCGAGAGAGTTCGTGTAGTTCGCGACGCAGCCGGGGCCGCTCGTCGGCGGCATAGGATAGGGTAAGCACGTGGAGATAGTCGTATTCAGCCTCGTAGACCTCGCCCATGCCGCCGCGGCCAATGCCTTTTACCAGCCGCCACAGGCCCAGAGTTTCCCCGGTTAGGGGGTAATCACTGCCGTCGGCACGTCTGTCTGTGCGGTTACCTAGGGGTTTGGCCGTGGGTTTAGGGGGCATTGCCTTAAGACTAGGGGAAATGCTGAAAAGACCATCCCCGGTCCCCGAAGGGTCTGGCGGCGGTGTACGGCCCACCGTCGCCTGAGTGGCAAAGGGGAAACAGACCCTTGCTGACTCGGCCACCGCTTACACCATGTGGCCCTGCCCCCGGATGGCTCCATCTGCTCGCTGCGGTCATGCCCGGGGGTGGCGCCGTTACCCGGTGCCGAGCCCACGGAGAATACCACATGCATCCTGCCATCGCCCAACTGCTGGACCTTCATCAGGTCAACGAACAGCGCCAACGCCTGCGATCCACCCGCGAAGGGCGGGACAGCAAGCGCCAGCAGGCCGAAGCAGCGCTGGCCAAATTCCAGCGCCTCCAACAAGCTGCAGCCAAGAAGGTTGACGATCAGGGCGCCTTGATTCGCCAGTATACCGCCGATGTCGAACGCTGTGATGCGCAGATTCAGGAGTTGCGCGGCAAACAGATGGAAGCCAAGACAAATAAAGAGTATTTGGAATGCATCAATGGCGTCGAGCACGCCAAGGCAGAAAAAAAGCTGCGCCAAGAAAGTTTAACCAGCCTCGGGTCCCAAGTCGAAGCGCTGCAGGCCCAAGCCGCGGCGGCGCAGGCTAAGCTGGATGAAATTCAAGGCAAATACGACAACTTTATGGCCGGTTTGGAAGAGCCGGCGGATGCGGCAACTTCAGCCGAAGAGCTTGAGCGCATCTACCAAGAGAAACGGCGCAATTGTGATGCCAAGTTCCTAGAGGTTTACGAGCGCTTGATTGAGGCCCGGCATAAGCACCCCCTCATCCCGATTCACCCCCTGACACGGGCCACCCCCCTGGGGCAGATCATCTCCCATAATGACTGCGAGCGCATCCGTAATGGGCAGTTGGTTACTGATCCCATGACCAACGGCATTCTCTACCTTACCGAAGCCGTCGGCGACGAAAGCTGAGGGAGCGATGGCTCTCACCAAGCGCGTCATTGTGTGCCTAGATGTGCGCTCTGGCCAAGTCACCAAAGGCGTGCGTTTCCAAGGCAATGTAGATCTTGGTGACCCGGTTGACTTCGCCCGCAGCTATTATCAGCAGGGCGTCGATGAATTAGTGTTTTACGACATTACAGCTTCCGCCGAAAAGCGCGATCTCTTTATCGACGTGGTGTCTCGGGTGGCGGCGGAAATTTTCATCCCCTTTTCGGTGGGTGGCGGCATTCGTTCGGTAGAACAGATGCGGACGGTATTGTTGGCGGGGGCAGAGAAGGTGAGTCTTAATTCCCCGGCAGTGCGCGACCCTGAGCTGATTCGCGAGGGGGCTCGGGCCTTTGGCGCCCAGTGCGTGGTACTGGGCGTGGACGCCAAGCAGGTGGGTGAAAGCAGCCAGTTTCCTAGTGGCTATGAGGTTTGGATCGATGGTGGCCGCACCGCTACCGGTCGCGATGTGGTGGCCTGGGTGCGCGAGGCTGAGGCCCTGGGCGCCGGTGAGATCTGTCTCAATGCCATCGACACCGACGGGGTTAAAGAAGGCTATGAACTGACCATTACCCGCCGCGTCGCCGATGCGGTGGGTATTCCGGTAATTGCCTCCGGTGGCGGCGGCAAGCCAGAGCACCTGGTGGATGCGGTTACCACTGGTGGCGCCGATGCCGCCCTCGTGGCGAGCATGGTTCACTCTGGCGCCTATACCGTGGGGGCGATTAAGGATGCCATGCGATCCCAGGGAGTGGCTGTGCGATGAACCATCGTTTTCTTGCAGTTTGCCGAGTAGGCGGCGCCCTTGGTCTTGTCCTCTCCCTTGCCTTCAGCTTGAGTCCCCTTGGCTTTACTCAGGAATTGACTCCCGAGGAAGAGCAGCGGGCTGCTGAATTGCTGCGCGCCCTGGCCGCCGATGTGGAGGCAGAACGGGATCTTGATGCCGCCAAGCGCGAGCGCCTGAGTCGGGCCCGTTCCCAACTGCAGGCGGTAGAGGTCGCGCTGCTTGAAGCCCGGGCCTGGCTCGATCGGGAATCCCCGGCCGAAGCCGGCAAGGTCTTTGTTGAGGCCGGAACCATTCTCGCCGAGATTGATGAGGAACTGCACCCGCTGCTGCAGCCCCGTTTACGGCAGGCCGAACAGGCCCGCCTGCAACTGGCTAGGCGCCTGCTGAATCACGAATACCTCCAGCCACAGCGTGAAGAAGTCGCCGCCGAGGAGGCTGATGGGGCGCCGGAAGCGCCGTCGGCTGACCTTGCAGAAGTCACCGAGGCGCCGGTGCTTGTGCCGGACGAGGAAGCCCTCGGCCCTGGCTTAGAGATTGAGGGCGAATCGGCAGCCGATGGCGATGCCGCAACGGATCCCTGAACGGCAACGCCCGTGACGGCGCCTTCCCCAGTGTCTGCCTAAAATCATGACTCGGCGATCAATGGCGGGAAGCTAAGGCCAAAAACAGGGGAAACCCGCTGCGCGGGTGCTGTTTTCCCTGGCGCACTGGAGTGCGCCAGTCCCAGGTTGGCCTTAGCTTCCCGCCATTGGATCGGCGCTCCCGGAGACAAGCTTTGAGGCGCCCTGAATTCATGGCTTGATGATTGCTGGTCATTCCCATACATGCCCTAAACTCTGGCGTTTCTGGGTCAAAACGACCGGCGAAACCCGTCGGATCGACCACCGATGGTCCCTGCTTGCCGATCAGTGACGGGCGGGATGGCCCTTTCAGGAGCACATGCGATTATGTCGAAACGGGATTACTACGAAGTATTGGGAGTCAGTCGCGAGGCCAGCGCCGATGAGATTAAGCGCTCCTATCGCAAGCTGGCGATGCAATACCATCCAGACCGCAATCCCGGCGATAAAGAGGCCGAGACCAAGTTTAAGCAAGCCGCAGAGGCCTACGAAGTATTGAGCGATGACGCCAAGCGTCAGCGTTACGACCAATACGGCCATTCTGGTGTTGATGGCATGGGGCACGCAGGTCGCGGTTTCTCATCGATGGAGGATATTTTCCAATCCTTTGGTGATATTTTTGGCGGTGGTGGTGGCTCGATTTTCGAATCCTTCTTCGGTGGCGGTGGTGGCGGCAGATCAGGGCCGGCGGCCGGTGCCAGCCTCAAGATTGGCATTGAGCTCACTTTCCGTGAGGCCGTCTTTGGGGTCACCAAAACCATCGATCTGCGCCGCCATGAGGTCTGCGATACCTGCCATGGCAGCGGCGCCAAGCCGGGCACTAAACCTACCACCTGCCAAACCTGCGGCGGTGTCGGCCAAGTTCGCCAAGGCCGAGGTTTCTTTGTCGTGCAAACCACCTGCCCCACCTGCCATGGTCGGGGAACGATTATCACCGACCCCTGCGAGAGCTGCCATGGCGAGGGTCTGATTAGCCGTAAGGTGCAAATTAAGGTGCCGATCCCGGCCGGCATTGAGGATGGCTCGCGGCTGCGGGTTTCCGGTGAGGGTGAACCTTCCCGCGAGGGCGGGCCACGGGGTGATCTCTACGTCTATATCTCGATAAAGGCCGACGATATTTTCGAGCGTCATGGCGATGACGTGGTCTGCCGGGTGCCGGTGGGCTATGCTCAGGCGAGTTTGGGCGCCGATATCGAAGTGCCCACCCTTGAAGGCAAAGCCAAGCTGAAGATCCCCCCCGGCACCCAGCCCGGCGAGATCTTGCGTATGCGCGGGCAGGGCGTGCCCAATGGCTATGGCCGCCGTGGTGATCAACTGGTGGTGGTGAATGTGCATGTACCGAAGAAGCCCGCTGGCCGCCATGGTGAGTTGCTGCGGGAGTTAGCGGATCTTGAAGCCACCTCCATCGAAGAGGCGAATCGCGGTTTTTTCGATAAGCTCAAAAGCCTCTTTGAATAGATATTCCGGGGTGGCATAGATCCCCGGCTTCCCATTGAGTGACCCTGAATGAATCATAATTGACTAAAGGACCTGCAGTGACCCACGACGCATCGAATCCCAACTCCGCCACCGATGATCAGCACGAGCATGAGCCAATTCATGCCGCCGATAACCACGAGGAGGCGGCCGCTGAGATCGACGACGATCAGCATGATGAATTGGCAGAGCAACTGGCTGAAAGTATGGCAGCAAACGAAGAGCAGGGCGCAG
Source organism: Planctomycetota bacterium (assembly GCA_007695355.1). Taxonomy (GTDB): domain Bacteria; phylum Planctomycetota; class UBA11346; order UBA11346; family UBA11346; genus REDP01. The sequence continues at coordinate 15,565 of REDX01000164.1, read as the reverse complement.
AAGCCGAGGCTCCTCTCGACGCCTTTGCCCTCTTGCGGCAGGAAAATCAAGGGCTTAAAGAACAACTGCTGCGCGAGCGCGCGGACTTTGATAATATTCGTAAGCGCCTGCGCCGCGAAGCGGCAGAGGCTGGTAATCGCGCCATTGCCCGCTTTGCGCGGCCATTACTGCTGCAGATGGATAATTTTGGTCATGCCTTGGAGGCCGCCAATCCCGATGCCTTTATGGATTTCGCCATGGGCGTGACAATGATTCGCGATGGCCTCCTGAGTGCCCTCAATGAAGGAGGCATTGCCCCCATCGAGAGCCAAGGCCCCTTTAATCCGGCGCACCACGAGGTGGTGGCGGAAATCCCCAGCGATCTGCCCAAGGGCCATATTGTCGCGGTGCAGCGGGCCGGCTTTAAATTGGGTGAGCAACTGGTACGGGCCGCCCAAGTGGTGGTATCGGCGGGACAGGATGCGGAAAAAGATGCCCCCGTGGATACCACCAACGATATCGACGAGACGGCGTAAGCTTTTCATGCTGGTCGCCTTTTCCCATCCCCTGCCCAAACTTCTCCAGCGCTTGGCCGTGGCGGCAGGCCTGCTTGCCCTGGCCAGCCTCTTGTGGCAGATGCTGGGCTCAGAAGGCATGAGTAGCCCCTCCAGCATGGCGATGGTCATGCTCCCCTTTCTCTTTGCCTTCGCCTGCTTTAAGGGGGCCTTGGCCCGGGAAACCCAGCTGAATCTCCAGCGTGGCGGCCCGGTGGCCGCCGATCTCATCGCCCAGCACGGCAGCCGCGCCGGGGTTAAGCAGTGGATCGTCTACAAATATGCGGCCACCAGCATGGCCCTTATCGCATGCCTGCTGCTGGGATTGATTGCCCTCTAGACCTGTCACTAGTGGTCTGAGCCAGAAATCCGGCATCCTATCCTAGCCGCACAACGCCGTCTTCTGCGTAGGGATTTCCTCGAGGTGGCGTTGCCACACCGTCGTCATCCCGCCTTGAATCCAGCATTCCGGGGCTGCGGATATGTTGCACTCTGCTTGACTCAGACCACGATACGGCGGCTGTTTTCACTTAAAGCTATTACTTACAGGTGGTTGAATTGCCTTCTCGGCCACCGGCTAGCCCTTGGCACCGGCTTGCCCCGGAGGGCTCTGGGGCCTTCTGAGGCCCGGTGGGAGTTTCGGCACGGCGGTTGCGTCATCCTTTCCAGCACGCGGGCACAACGCTCGCTCCCCATTGCGGTGGGAAAGGAAACAGCCATGCAACGCGCTCTCTCCAGCGGTGTAACCGGAATGCTCACCAACCAGCTGGCGCTGGATGTGACCTCCAACAACCTGGCCAATGTCAATACCCCGGGCTTTAAAGGTAGTCGTGTTACCTTTGCTACCAGCCTGATCCAAACCACCTTTGCCGGCGCAGCGGCCGGTAATAATGTTGGTGGTCAAAACCCACGGCAGGTGGGCTTGGGTGTGGACGGCGCCTCGATTGAGGTGGATATGAGCCAGGGTGCCCTGCAGGCCACCGGCCGTACCCTAGACTTGGCCATCCAGGGCGCAGGCTTCTTCGAAGTCACCGATGGCACCCGCTCTTTCTATACTCGGGTTGGTAATTTCGGCCTGGATGAAGCCAATAATTTGGTCCACCTTTCTACCGGTTATCGCCTCATCGGTAATCGCTACAATTTGGATGTGGATAACCAGGGCAATCAGAGCCTGGCCTCCACTGCCGAGCCCTTGGAGGTGCCGGTCGATGACGCCTTCCCTCCCCGCCGTACCTCCGAGATTGAATTCCAGGGCAACCTCAATTCCAATACCCCGGCCCTGCGCGGTACCAATCTGACCTCCATCTTTCCCCTGCGCGATACCCTCACCAATCAAACTGCCACTGAGGAAACCGGCCTTCTCAACCTCAATCTTTTTAATGGCGATGCGGTTCCGCCCTCAACCCAGCCCGGCGGCAGCCCCGAAGATGACATTATTACCATGTATGTCTTTGGCACTCGGCCCGATGGCGAAGCTTACGCAGGCACCTTCAGTATTAATCCTTGGGCGCCGATTACCCCAGGATCGAATCGCGGCACCGTCGGTGAATTGGTGAGCCAGCTCAACGATGTTTTCAGCCAGGGCTCGGATCGCTTTGCCAATGCCCGTATTGAAAATGGTAATCTGCTGATTACCTCAATCGGTTCTGGCGATGGCTTCTCGGTATTCTTTGGCGAGGGTGAATCGGATATGGCGGCGGTACCCACCAATAATCCGATTCCAGTTAAGACCACCTTCACCAATGAACCCTCGCCGGCCCTGTCCGGCAATCCCCATTTGGCCGGCGTCAATGTGCCGGCCAATGGCTCCGTCACCACCGCCACCTTTACCCTCAATACCCAGGCCGACGTCGACCTCTTTAATCCGCGGTTTTCGGTCCCCGCCTCGGCAACCCCAGTGCCCGAGATGACGGTGGAGATTCTGGAGCAGCCCGGCGGCACCGTGCGCGGCAGCTTTACCATCCCCGGTGGCACCTATCCCAGCGGCCGCGATTTTTCCATGCCCTCGGTGCCGCAATTGGGCCTGGGCACCGATTTCGCCTATCGCATTACCAATAATACGGCAACGCCTTATAACGACCTCAATATCCGCACCCTCCGGCCCGGCCTTAATCAGTCGATTAATCTGACCCAGGTCAATGTGCCGGTGACCCATGGCCCGGTGACCGTGGCCGATACCGCCGATGTCGGTTTGGTGGATCCCCGCTTTACGGTTCCCGCGGATAATATTACTCAGCCGATCGGCATCTCGATGCGGATTAATGGGACTGAGCGCGGCAATATTATTATTCCCGCCGGCGATTATACCGGCCTTTCGGCAGACGAACGCGCCTTCCGCTTGCCCAGCTTCCCCCATGTCGGCCCCGGTGATCGCATTGAATATTCGGTGATTTCCGCGGGGGCGATGGCCAATCCCATCGAATTGGAAACCCTGATTATTCCCGATGCCTTCGGGATTAATCTCACCAACGATGCCAATGGCGATGGCGTGCCCAATATGTTCCAAGAAGGCGGCGGCACCGATGCCCATGCCTGGCAGTACCTCAATGAAACCAATGGCACCTTTGATTGGTATCGTTCGCGTCTGGTTCCGGAATTTGTCAGTTCCTCGATTCAGGTCTACGATGCCCAAGGCGGTCGTCATACGGTGGAGGCCCGCTACTTCCGCGTCGGCACCCGTACCGAGCCCGGTTCCGGCGCCAAGATCAATAGCTGGGATATGGTGGTCAATGTGAACCAGGAGCGCGGTGAGCTGGTCGATGATTTGGTGACCGGCATTGAGTTTGACCAGAGCGGTCGCTTTCTGGGGGTCAATGCCACTATTTTCGGCACCGCCCTCTCCGAGCTCACCCACGTTGGCCGGCCGTCCAATCAAAGCATCCAGGTCAATTGGAATTCCACCGGTCCCACCACCCCGGCCACCATGTTCATGAATTTTGGTCAGAGTCGGACCTTTAATGGCCTCACCGGATTTGGCTCGGCCAGTACCGCTGCGGCGGTGAGCCAGGATGGTTATGGTGATGGTAAGTTGGATAGCCTCTCGGTGACTCCAGAAGGCGATATTATCGCCCTCTATACCAACGGTATTAGCCGCAAGCTGGTGCAGCTGCCGCTCACCACCTTCCGCAATCCTGAGGGCCTCACCGGCGCCGAGGGCAATCTCTGGCAGCGCTCCACCGCCTCCGGTGATCCCATTCGCCGGGTGCCCGGTGAAAATGCCGGCTTTATAACCGGCTCGGCCTTGGAAGGTTCGAATGTCGATATCGCCACTGAATTCACGAAGTTGATTACTTCCCAGCGTGGCTTCCAGGTATCGGCTCGTGTGATTCAAACCACCGACCGCATCCTCGAAGAATTGGCGAATCTGACCAGGTAGTCGCTCCTATTCTGTTGCTTGGGCTGACAGCCTCCCTTCCTTACTCCGTCTGGAGATGGAAGGGGGGCTGTTCCTTTATTGCCCACTGCCTGGTCTCGCCGGCTACGCAGCCGGGCTGGGGGTGTGAGGTGCGGAACCGTCACGCTTCTTGCCGGCCGGTTGTCAGGGCAGGGACCTGGGGCAGGCTGAGGCCTTGATTTGCAGTACTCAATCTGGAGGGCGCATGACCACAACCGCTGACGGCACGGATTCCGGTGCCACTTCTCCTGCCACTTCTCCTGCCACTTCTCCCTCCCTTTCGCCGGCCCAGGCGGCGCAGATGATTGCCACCCTGGAAACGGAGATGGCGAAGGTCTTGGTGGGGCAGCGTGAGCTACTGCGCCGCTTGATTATCTGCCTGCTCTGCGATGGTCACTGTCTGCTCGAAGGCCTGCCGGGCCTCGCCAAGACCACGGTGGTGAAGGCCCTCGCCGCCTGCTGGCACGCCAGTTTTGCTCGGGTGCAGTTTACCCCAGATCTGCTGCCGGCCGATATTATCGGCACCCGCATTTACGAGGGCGGTATATTTGCCGCCAAGCGCGGGCCGATTTTTGCCAACCTGGTGCTCGCCGATGAGATTAACCGGGCTCCGGCCAAGGTGCAGTCGGCCCTGCTGGAGGCGATGCAGGAGCGCCAGGTGACCATTGGTGATGAAACCTTTCCCCTGCCCCGCCCCTTTCTGGTATTGGCAACCCAGAACCCCATCGAGCAAGAGGGCACCTATCCTCTGCCCGAAGCTCAGACCGACCGCTTTCTCATGAAGGTGCGCGTCGATTACCCATCCGCTGCCGAAGAGCGCGAGGTCCTCGATCGCTCCCTTTCGCCCCAGGAATCCTGGGTCGAGCCGGTGCTGAGATTGGAGGACCTGGGCCTTTTGCGCAGCGCCCTGCATGGGGTTCACATCGATGATCGGCTCAAAGACTATTGTTTGGCCCTGGTGCGGCGCAGCCGCGATCGTTCTGCCGAGGCCGGTGAATTGCCGCGGCTGATTCAAGTTGGGGCATCGCCGCGGGCGGTGATGAGTCTGGCCCAGGCGGCCCGCGCCCACGCCATGCTTTCCGGCCAGCACTTTGTCACCCCGCAGGATGTCAAAGCGGTGGCCCCAGACATTCTGCGCCATCGTCTGATTTTGAGCTTCGAGGCCGAGGCCGAGGATCTCGATAGCGATGCGGTGATTGCCCAGCTTTTACGTCAGGTGCCGGTGCCGTGAGGCCTGAGGCGCAAGCCCCGGAACACGATCCCGAGGAGCTCGCTGCTCTGCTCGGCCGGGTAAAGCGTCTCGCCCTCGGCGTGCGCGCCCGCCATCTCAATCGCCAGAGTGGCCAATACCGCAGTCGCTTTCGCGGCCAGGGTATGGAATTCGACGAGGTCCGACAGTATCAGGCCGGCGATGATATTCGGCACATCGATTGGAATGTCACCGCCCGCTCGGGCCGGCCCTTTGTCAAAGTGTACCGCGAAGAGCGACAGCTCTCGGTGATGTTGATTGTCGATGCTTCCGGAAGTATGGGCTGCGGGGGAATAAACGATAGCCGCAGTAAAATGGTGGCGGCAGCCGAGGCGGCAGCGGTGGTCGCACTTATCGCCTTACAGAACGGTGATAAGGTAGGTCTGAACATTGAACGTCAGGGCCAATTACGGCACGTACCTTGCCGCCGTGGGCGCAACCATCTCTTGCGTATCTTGCGTGAAATCCTGGTTACTCCCCAACGCCACGGCGAGGGCGATCTGGCGAAATTGGTTCAGGAGAGCGCTCGCGCCCTGCAGCGGCCTGGCTGTATGGTGGTGATCAGCGATTTTCTTGATCCGGTGCTGGGCCTGGAGACGGCGCTGGGCCATGCCGGTCGCAGCCATCAAATGCTGGGATTACGGGTGGTGGACCCCAGCGAAGAGGCCCTGCCTAGCGGCGGCGGTCCTTTGAATTTGGCGGATCCGGAATACGCCGGGCAGCGGGTATTCGCCGGCGGTCGCCGGGCAGCCCGCGCCTATGCCGATCTTTGGCAGCAGCAGCGCGCAGCGGTTGAAGCGGCTTTTGTGCACGCTGGATGCGACCTTTTTGACCTGCGCAGCGACAGCGATGTGGTGATGGATATAAGCCGTCACCTGCAGCGCCGGGCGCGGCGCTCACGGAGACGGTAGGCCCCATGCTCCCTCGCCCTCGTTCATGCTTGGCGTTGCTGTTTGCCAGCTGGCTCGTCTTTGCCTCGGCGCTCATGGCCGTCGAGCCCGAGCCGGCGCGGGTCATCCTGGCGGCGGATCGTCCGGCTTTGGCGGCGGGTGAAAGCGTCGGCGTGGAAATTACCGTGAGCATCCCCCGCTCCTGGCAGCTGCAGGGGGAGGCGGATTGGACGGTGGCCCTGGATGAGCTGCCGCTGAGCTCGGTGGCGGCGGCGGAGGCCCAATTTGACCAGGAGCGCTGGCGCTGGTATCAGCGCTTTCAGCTGCGCCCTGACGAAGCCGGGGCCCTGCGCCTGGCCGGCATCGAGGTGCTGGCCCGGGATGCCGATGGGCAACTGCAGCAGCTGCGCTCCGAAGATCTGCTGATCGAGGTGCTGCCCGCCGGCGCCATGTCCAGCCTAGGCCTGCCGGCGGCACCGGAGCAGCCGTGGACGCTGCCGGCGGCACCCTCTCCCTGGTGGATGCTTGGCCTGGGCCTGCTGCTGCTCGCCCTGCTTGGGGGCTGGCTGTGGTGGCGCCGCCGTCCCCTGGCCCCATTGGCCCTGCCACCCCTGCCGCGCTGCCGTCAGCGCCTGGCCCAGCTCGATGGCCTGGCCAGCGCCGACCAGGCGCACGGCCTCTCCCTGGCCCTGCGCGAGTATCTGGGGGCGGTGCTCGGCTTTGCCGGTGCCAATGCCACCCTTCATGAGTGCCTGCAGCACCTGCAGAGCCGGCAAGAAGCCGCCGGCGATTTCAGCACTGCCCTGGCCATTTTGGAGGAGATTGAAGGAAGCCGCTGGGCCCCGCAGGGGGCCGCTGCCCTGCCCGTGCAGGTCCTCATCCAGCGCAGCCAGAATTGGCTCGATCAGCAGGAGCGCCTGCTGCAACAGCTACAGATGGAGCTGCAGCAGTCCTCTCAGCGTTCGCCTTCAGCTTCTGGAAAGTCAGCTCCATGAGTTGGCGTCTGGCCGATCCTTGGTGGCTGCTGGCGCTGATTCTGCCTCTGCTGCTGCTGCTGTGGCGGCCGCGGCAGAATGCCATTTATTTTGGCGCCTACCTCCTTGCGGCCCGCGCCCTGCGGCCGAGCCGCGGGCCGCTGCTGCACCGCTTACTGCTGGCCGTTAGTTTGGCAGCGATGGTTATCGCCTTGGCGCGGCCCCAGTACGGGCGGACGATTGTCGAGCGGGAATACAGCGGCCGGGATCTGGTGCTGCTGATGGATCTTTCGGCCTCGATGGTGGCTGATGATATGTTCGCCGCCGATGGGACGCGAATGGATCGCCTGGAGGCGGTGTTCGCCGATGCTGAAGTTTTTATCGCCAATCGTCCATCGGATCGCATTGGCCTTGGGCTCTTCGGTTCCACCGCCCTCATGGCGACACCGCCCACCCTCGATCACGATAGCTTAGTGCAGATGCTGCGCACGGTGGAGCGGCAAATGCGCGAGGATTGGCGCAGCCTGGGCCCCCATGGCATTCCTACCCGGGGGGTGGTGGGGCCGGGGACCAATACCGGCCTCGGCATTGCCGTCTGCCTGCCCTATCTGCGCGATGAGGATGCCGATGGACGGGCGATTATTATTCTCACCGACGGCCGCGATTCCCGCCGTCTTCCCAATTGGGTGGATCCGGTGGTAGCGGCGGCCAATGCCTATCGCATGGGCGTTCGCGTGCATGCCATTGGCGTTGGTGACCGCAATGGCCTAATGACCGATCCCATTGCCCTGCACCGCTTTGGCCAGCGGCGTCTGGTGTCGATCCGCGATCATTGGCCGGAATTTTTACCTGAGCAGGAGCGCCTGGAAGAAATCGTCGCCGAGGCCGATGGCTACGCCATGCACGCCGATACGCGGGAAGATATGATCGAAATCTTTGCCCGCCTCGATGAACTCGAGCCCACCGTCCATCGGGTGCGGCGGCGCGAGCATTTCATTGATCGCCATACCCTGCCCCTGGGCCTGGCCTTGGCCTTCTTGCTCTTGGCCTTCTTGGCCGAGCCCCGCCTGCGGGGGGTGCCGCGGTGAACGCCGATCTTGCCATCTCCTTTGGCAGCCCTGGCTGGCTGTGGCTGCTGCCGGCCTTGGCCCTGGTTCTGCTGGTGCGGCGAGTGCTGATGGCGGTGGCCCATCGTCGCCAGCGCTCCTTGGGTGCCGATGAGCCGCGGCTACACCGCCACGGCGTTGGCCCGCGGGTGCTGCTGCATGATGTTTTGGTGCTCTGCGCCTTGGCGGCGATGGTCTTGGCCCTGGCTTCACCGCGCTGGGGTCAGGCGGATGAAGAGCGGGGTGAGAGCGGGATTACCCTGGTCATTCTCTTGGACTGCTCGCGTTCGATGGATGCCACCGATCTTTATCCGAGCCGTATTGACTATGCCCACTTTAAGATTCGCGACCTGGTGGAGATGCGCCCGGATTTGCGCCTCGCCCTGGTGCCCTTCGCCGGCATCGCCACGGTGCGCCATCCCCCCACCTCCGATCACCTGGCCCTGGGCCGAATGTTGGAGGAACTACGACCAGAACTTTTCTTGCGTCAAGACCAGGGTACCGCCATTGGCTCGGGAATTTCCGCTGCTTTGAGTTTATTGGAATCGGTGGATCCGGCCAGTCGCGCGATCCTTCTGATTAGCGATGGCGATGACCCCAATGAAGAGGAACTGCGCCGGGCCTTATCACGGGCGCGTAGCATGGGTGTTCCCATCTATTCTTTGATTATGGGAGATCCTCGCCAAGAGGTGAGTCTGTTCTTGGATGGTATGGAACGGCCGATGCCGGTGGCCACGGCGACCATGGAATGGGTGAGCGCTCAGAGCGGCGGCATGAGTCAGCTGACAACCACCGATGGCAGCGATCTGCAGGCCATCCTCAACCACATGGATCGCCATCTCCAGGCTTCGCCCTGGCAGACGGTGTATCGTAATCAGGCCCAGGGGCGCTACCAACTGCCCCTATTGCTGGCCCTGATCAGCCTGAGCTTGGGCCTGCTGCTCATCGGCCTGCCCCGGCGCAGTCTCGCTCTTATCGTTCTCTTGGCCTGGGGGGGCAGCGCCAGCCAGGGTTTAATGGCGGCGGAAAGCCCCTGGCCGCCCAGCGTTTGGCAGGAGTTGACCCTTGCCAGCGCGCTTGAGGAGGGGTCCGAGGCCCGTCGTCGCCTGGCCGCCTTGCTTGAGCAATTCCCTGATTTTAGCGCCGCCCACTACGCCCTTGCTAAGCGTCTGCCGGAGACCGCCCAGCACCGCCGTCGCAGCCATCTGCAGCAGGCCAGCCGCAGCGACGACGATGGCTTGGCGGCGGCGGCCTTCTTTGCCCTGGCCTTGCTAGAGCGCCACGCCGGCCGATTAGAGGCTGCCTTCGAGGCGGTGAGCCAGGGCTTAGAACGGCGGGATGACGATGCCCGCCTGCGAATCCTTGGCCAGCAGTTGGCGGAAGAGCGGGCGGCGGCGCTGCCCCTGGCTGCCACCACCCGCCGTCGCCACCAGCTTGCCGATGGCCGGGTGGGGCAGCCCTATGCCCTGGAGACCCTGCCCGGCTGGCCTTCCCAATGGCAGGCCGAGGCGGTGCGGATAAGCGGCCTGCCGGCGGGTATGACCCTAGATGAAAGAGGCTTGCGGGGCAGCCCCCAGCGGGTCGGTGTCTACCAGCTTCTGCTGAGCGTCGATAATCCAGAAGCGCCAGCCCTGCTTTGGCAGTGGCGGGTGCTGCCCCCGCTGGCCCTTGAGGGCGGCGAGTTGCCCCTGGCGGTGCAGGGGCAGGTCTACCGGGCAGAGCTGAGCATGGCTGCGGCCAGCACCGGGGACTGGCAACTCCAGGGCCTGCCGCCCGGTTTACGCGGTCGCGCCTATGGCCATCGTTTTCATATCTGGGGCATTCCCGAAGCGTCCGGCACCTTTCCCCTACAGCTGCAGTATGCTGACCGCGATGGCAGTCGCTTTGCCCAAGAACTGAGTCTTAGGGTGGTGGCGGATTTTGCGCCGGATCGCCAACAGCTGCCCCCGGCCACCGCCGGCCATCCCTATCGCCATCCGCTGCGGGTGCGCGGTCGGCCGGGCAATTACCAGTGGCAGCTGGCGGCCGAACAGCCGCAGCCCCTGCCCTGGCTGGCCTTGAGCTCCGGGGGATTGATTGAGGCCACGCCGCCGCGGCCGGGAAGGGTCGATTTGGCCCTGCACTTGGCGGCCTTGGGCGGCGAATCGCGCAGCTTTAGCCTCAGTCTGCCGGTGGTGCCGCCGCCCCAGGTGCCTCCGCAACGGCTGCAGCTCATCCAGGCCCGGGGGCTGCGTCAGGTGGTGACAGTGGCGGATGGAACCGCTCCTATGGACTGGGAGCGCTTTTCGGGTTCCCTGCCGCCGGGTATGGAATGGCGCATCGATGGCGAGGACACTCGCCGCCTCATTCTTACGGGTGCCCCCCAGGAGGTCGGTCGCTGGCAGCTGCAATTGCAAGTCAGCGATCGCTGGTCGGCCACGGCGATGGCGCAGATCGAGATTATTGTCGCTCCCGCTGCCGCTGAAGATCCCCCGGATCTAGAACCCCAGCTCGCCGCCGAGGACGAGACCGGTGAGGGCAGCGAAGGTGATCAGGGATCCGATGAATCCGCTGGCGAGGATGCCGCTGGCACCGGAGTCGCCGCTGCTGGCGCCGAAGAGGGTGAGCCAGACGAGAGCCAGAGCGGGGAAGAGTCCAGCCCCGGCGATGAAGGCGCTGAAGGGGATGAACGGGCCGAAACCGGTTCTGATCCCGGCGCTGAAGATCCGGGCGCCGACGAGCCCAGCCCGCCGCAGCTGGGCCAGCAGCCGGGCAGCGCCGAGGACGATGACGATGAGCAAAGGGAACCAGGGCGCGCCGGCGCCGATGAGCCATTGGCCCAGGATCTCCCCGATGATGATGTCCGGGGATCGGGCCGGGATCCATCACCGCCACCTGCCCCGGTTGATCCGGAGGCCCTTGATGCCGAACGCTGGTTGGAAACGGTGCTTGGAGAGGAGGGGCAAAGTCCTTATGATGCCCTTCGTCGTATGCTGCGCCGCAATGCCCAAGGCGAGCCGGATCGGAGTCAGCCATGGTAGTGCGTTCGTCTATGGCTTGGCCATTTCTCCTGCTGCTGGCTTCCTTGCTGGCGCCTCGCATGGATGCGCTGGAGCTGGCCTACGTCCTGCCCGATCCGCTTCCGGTGGGCATGGAAGCCACCGGCCAGCTGCGTCTCACGGGAGAGCACGTTGACCAGATAAGCGATCTCAAACTGCTGCCGACGGAGGGGCTGGAGTTGCGCCTACTACACCATCGGACGGGTCGCTTTGTCACCGCCGCTGGTACTGCAGGGGTGATTATGGAGGTGGATGTCATTGCCCGCTTGGAGGGTAATTGGGCTCTGCCGCAGGTCGAAATCCAGCGACAAGGACAGCGGCAGCAACTTGATAGCGGACAGTTTTTGGAAGTGCAGGGGCGGCAGGGCTTTCTCGGCCACGAAGCCAGCGCCCAGGTGCGTTTCCAGCCCGACCATATCCTGCCTGGTCAGGCCACCGAGATGCTTTTGAGGGTGTTCGCGCCCGAGCGCAGCGGTTGGGAAGTCGATAGCGATTGGCAGCCTCGCTTGGGCTCCTGGGCGCGCTCCCTGGGCAGCACCTCTCGCCAACGCGGCTATGCTCTAGACGCCCAGGGCCGACTTTGGGAGGTGACTAGCTTACGCATGGGTTTGACCAGTGCGGTGAGTGGTGGGCAGGTTTATGGGGCTCCAGTACCGCTGCAGCGACGGAACCGTCAAGGCCCGGTACAAGAGCGCCGTTTGAACCTGGCACCGGCAACCCTCCTCGTCCACGATATTTCGCACCTTGGGCTGGCTAGCGGAGTCAGCCCGATTATTGGACCTTTGGCGATGAGTGCCGAATTAGACCGAGAACGCATTCGGGTGGGCGAGGGGGCCCGTTTACGCCTGCGCATACGCGGCCCCCAGTTGGACCAACTGCCGGCACCGCAGATCCCAGCTATTCCCGGCCTGCGTATTTATCCGGTGCCCCAGCGCGGGGGATCAGAGCGGGGGCAGCGGGATTGGGATTTCCAGGTGATTCCCGAAACCGCTGGCGATTACACCATTCCTGCCTTTGAACTCAGCTGGCTTGATCCGCAGACCCGCAGCTACCGGCAATCGACCAGCGAAGCCCTGAATCTGGAGGTGTTCGGGGCGCCGGAAGCTCCAGGACAAATTGCGCAGGCCCCTGCGGCGCCGGTTCTGCCCGCGCGGACGGCATTGGCGGATGAACCCCAGGCCCCCCTCGTGCCCCTGTGGCGCGAGGTCTCTGCGCGCCTGCCCCTGGGCTGGCTGTGGTGGGGTTTTGTTCTTGCCTTGGTTTGCGGTGCCCTCCTTCCCTGGGCCTGGCGGCTGCGCCATTGGCGTCCCCAGCCACACCGCGGCCGGCAATTGGCGCGAGCCTTGGCCAGCGGTGATTTGGCCCAGGCCAATCGCCTCGCCGATGCCCTCATCGGCCCCGCGCTACCTTTGCCCCAGCGGCAGCGGGCCCTGCAGGCCCTGCGCGCCCTGGAGGCAGCACGCTTTGGTGACCAGCCCCTGAGCGCCGAGGAGCGAGCGATTCTCATGGAACTGCAGGAGTATCCCTAATGTTTTCGGTTTGGCGACTCACCGTGCTGTTGTTGGTGCTGCATATGGGGAATCAGGTGTGGCTGGCAGGGGAAGATCCCCGGCGCACCGCCTGGGAGCAGGACCGCGCCCGCGATCTGCTGCCCCTTATCGAGGAACAGGCCCGAGACTCGGCGCGCTGGACGCGCTGGTATGATCTTGGCGTGGTGGCAGCGGCTGCCGATGAACCGGCCCAGGCCCTCTGGGCCATGGCCACGGCGCACCGCCTCGCTCCCTGGGCGGAGCCGCCGCGGCAGGCCTTGCAGGCCCAGCTAGAAGATCAGCTGCCGCCCCTATTGAGCGCCTACTTGGGTCCCCTTGCCATTCTGGCAGGGCCCTGGTGGGGAGGCGCACTCGGCTTAGTCGCCAGCCTGCTCGTTGGCTGGTCGCTGAGCGCACGGCTGCCCCGGCCCCTGGTCCAGATCGCCGTATTAGTGCTTTCCCTATGGTTGACGGTGCTGGTACTGCGCAGCCTTGATCACCGACAGACCTGGGCGGTCAGCTCCAGCGCCCTGGCCCTGGTGCAGTTGGATGCCGATGAGCCGCTCACCATCCCTCCGGCCAGCCTGCTGCGTCTCGTCGACGCTAACGCGACTAGCGCCGGGGTGCTGGTCGAGGATGCTCGCGGCCGGCGGGGCCGAGTGCCTGTGGATCAGTTGCTGGTGGTTACGGAGTAGCCGCTTCGAGAACTGGCGGCGGCAGCAGGCGCTCGATCTCTACTCCGGCCTGACGTAGCAGGGCTGGAATGCCATCGTCGGCATCAATAAAGTGAGCTGCCCCGGCGGCAAAGAAGTGGACCCGATCCGGTTCAGCGCGCATGTGCTTCACCATCTTTTCGACCATCTGCACATTGCGCTGGCCCAGCAATTTATCCATGAACTTCAGGCTTTGTTCGTCTTCACTATTGAAGCCAAATAACTCGAGGTATTCGTCAAAATTATCGGTGCGGCCGGCACGGTAGAAAGCGATGAGTTCCTGCAGAGCATCCCGGCCCTCTTCGCGCAATTGGGCACGGAGTTCTAAAGTCTCGCGTAGCATGTCGAGCTGCTCATTCATCGGCATATTATCAAAAATGGCCAGTTGATCGGCGATGGTTTCCAGGGCCCGTGATTCCTTACCCTCTTGTTGACCCTCGCGCCAAACGATGAGATCCACCGATGGTTTACCGGCGTGCTTCATCTCATTCTCCAACACCCAAATGCTTGCGGCGATGGCCCACACTTTAATGCGATCAAACTGGACGAGAGAAAGGTGACGATTGATGAGGCGTAATTCTCTATCGAGCTGCTGCTGTAATTCAGCCGGAAGCAGGGTGCTGAGGCGCTGGCCAGCCGGCAGGTAGGCGGCCATCATCATTTCCGCCATATCTGCGGGCCCCATGGGGATTTCAGTGTAGGTGACATCAGCCGCTTCCAGGGCCGCTAGCACTTGAGGATGGAAGGTGGTCACCTGGGGATCGGAGAGATGGATGGTGCCAAAAGCAAAGGAGTCCGGCCCGCCATCAATGCCGCTGATGCGCCAGAGAAAGGGATGGTCTGGGGGATTAATCTCTTCTGTCGCCAGGGTTAGGGTGCCGAGGAGGCAGAGCAGGGCAATGAGGCCCAAATGGAGAAGGCGCATGGGATAGTCCTTTCGTCGGCACTAATCCTGTACGAGACTTTACATAAGTCCAGGCTTAGCGGACTCCCTGCTGCTTCAAAAAGGCGGCTAAGTCTTGGTCTGGGCCGGCAATGTGGCTGAGGTACCACTTATTCAGATCGACGCAGAGTTGGGCGCAAGCGTGTAGGTCGGGGTGTCCCATGCCATCTTCGATGACCTCAAAAAGGTTCATAAGCTTGTTTGTCATTCCCTCGTGCTCAGCCTTATGGGCCGCCCTGCCAGGGTATGCCAATTCAGCCATATAGGCCTCTTCGGTGGCAAAGTGCAGATCAACATACCACACCAGAAAGGTGCGAATGCGATTGAGTTCGGTCATATCCAGGGTCTTATCCAGGATCTTTTGCTGCAGATTGCGAATGCAGCGCAAGAGTTCGCTATGCTGCTGATCCTGCCACAAGATGCCGCAGCGAACAATGGTTTGCGAGTTAGTGCTGGTCACAATTCCCATTATGAGAAACGGACGAGAGAAGTAAATACAGAGGAAATTAGGGCAAAAAAACACCCACGGGCAAAGCCGTGGGTGAAAATGGTGGAGGCAAGGGGAGTCGAACCCCTGACCTTCTGCATGCCATGCAGACGCTCTACCAGCTGAGCTATGCCCCCGAATAAGCGGTGCAGCAGGGTGCTGCCCATAAGCGCCGGGGACAGCCGTTTGAGGCCCTTCCACCGGCAAGGCGGGCATACTGCCAAGGAGGTGTCCAGGTGCAAGTACGAAAATTCCCCGACTTGCCGCCTGCAAAGAAGACGTTACATCCTGTGCTCTTGCGGGGACGAGGCGTGGTCTCCTCCCCCCAAGCCCTCCTGCAAATGGTGGGGTAGGCCCTAAGGGGCACCGTCCCGACAAACACCTTCCGGTGCGGGGGGGTCCGGGGGCACCGCCCCCGAAACAGGAGGTGGCGCATGCCACCGACCTGGCGCCGAGGGGTGTTGGATGGATACCATCGCGCAGCGCTCTTTGTTTCTTGGGGGCTACGACACCTCCGGCTCCATCGAGCAAGCTCGATTCTATGGAGCCTGCGGTGCTGCGCCCCCAAACCCCCTGGGCCACAGGTGAAACCGCTTGCCCGTTTCACCTGAGTCCCGACAAACACCTTCCGGTGGGGGGGGGTTCCGGGGGCACAGCCCCCGAAACAGGAGGTGGCGCAAGCCACCGACCTGGCGCCGAGGGGTGTTGG
>REDX01000062.1 GCA_007695355.1 Planctomycetota bacterium | reverse complement strand
CAACATAGCAGCCGTCGTCCTCGGACCATTCCACCAATTTGAAGAATTTATCCCGTTCCTTCATTGCTGTGCCTCCCCAATTGCTTTATGCACCTGCTTTTCCTGATACGGCTTTGCATCTTGCCCAGGCTTTCCGGATAGGGTTAACTTGGCTCCACTTGGATGTAAATAATTTCTGTGACTTCCCTTACCACCCCGATTCACAAACCCTGAGGACTCAATGAGCTTGATGAGGTCGCGAATCTTTGGTGGCATGAGACTATGATATCATAACAGTACTATTGTCAAGCAATGGGCACAGCCCCCATCATCGACCACACGAGACGCCACGGCCTACGGCATTCATGTGGAGACTGGCATGATTAGGCAGGTCGCGGCATTAAACCGGCCACCACTGGTGGCCATGCCATTACTTGGAGTTATCCCGGCACCCAAATTTTCTTGGCCTGAACCTCTTCCACCCCTTCGGGGAGATTCAGGGGCGTCTGGTCCTGGGTATAGAAGACGAGACCCTTATAGCTGGTCAAATACTGGTATTTGGTTGAGAAAAATCCGCCCTGAGCACTGATCACCAATGGGTCGCTCACCCTACCCAGTATGGTGACAAACTCCTTCGGCTCCACGTGGACAATGCCACCGGTGGCCATGACGGCGTTGGCCATTTGGGCGGCGGCAAGCTCACCGGCATTCACTGGGGTGGTCATGATCGATGCTCCTTATTTTTGGAGGGATCGTGCTTGGCGTGAATAAAGAAGCCAAGCTACACGTTCAGGAACCTTACGGCGCCATCTGAACGTTCTGGCTGGGCACCCCCCGATCTCGTTTGATCAAGTTGAGGGGCTGACCATAGGGACCTGGCCACCAAACTGTCCGGAGTTCCACCCCATCATTAAACACCCACGCAATGCTCCCGATGCCGCTGAGCTGAGAAACCCAACCAGGACCAATAACATCAACTATCTCCATGATTGTCATGCCGTCATTGATCTTATTCCGCAACTCTGCGGGCAATATTTTCCGCTCTTTCTGTACAATAAGCACCCCGTTAACCGAATACTCAAGCCCCACGTCTAACTGGCTTAATGGCATCTTGGCTGGATCCTGCACGACCTCTGGCTGTGCTTCGGAAGATCTGCATCCAAAAGCATAGAGGACGGCAAAGATGATGAATATCCTCTTCATAGAGAGCCCGACACTTTCCGCCCTCATACAAATGGTGGCGCAGGTTTTCCTGCGGCCTTGGTCCGTATGGTCGCATCGTGTGCGTTATCAGAAGAACGCCAGTAGAATTACGATCGCTGATCCGACTCTGTGCCATTTCCTCCTGGATAGCGCGCCCCATCTGTTAAGACTTTGATAGCCTAATGGGGGCACAAACACGCCGGGGGCAATTGGGTGGCCGGTGCGGTACCCGACATTCCCAAAAGAAATGGCGGGGGATTATCAGGTTAGCTGGTGATTATGTTAATGATTTTTCCAGGGACGACAACCACTTTGCGGATGCTGGCGCCTTCGATAAGTGGGCGCACGACGTCGCTTTGTAGAGCGCCGGCTTCGATGTCGGCGGGGGCGGTGAGGCTGGCGGGGAGGTCGATGCGGGCACGGACTTTGCCTTTGATTTGCACGGGGTAGGTGACGATGTCGGCGGCGAGTTCGCTCTCAATATATTGCGGCCAGCCGGCGGCGTCCAATTCTCCGCCGTCGCCAAAGCGCTGCCACAGTTCGTGGCAGATGTGCGGGGTCATGGGGGCCAGCAGGCGCAGCAGCACCCGGTAGCCCCAGGCGAAAACCTCCGGGCTCAGGGCCTGGGGTTTGAGGTGGTTGGCGAGTTCCATGCAGCTGGCCACCACGGCATTAAAACCAAAGTCGGTTTCCATGGCGGTGGTGGCGCGTTTGATAAAACCGTGGGCTTTACGCAGCAGGGCTTTATCGGCATCGCTGGTGGCGTCGGCGGCGCGGCCGCTAAAGGCGGCGGCGGCATCCACCAGGGCGGCGTTGTCGTGGCCCAGATGCCACAACCGGCGCAGGAACTTAAAGCAGCCGCTCACCGCCTGGTCGTTCCACAGCAGTTCTTTTTCCGGCGGCGCGGCAAAGAGAATAAACAGCCGCGCGGTGTCAGCGCCGTATTCGTCGATGAGCAGCTGCGGGTCCACACCATTGTTTTTACTCTTGGACATTTTTTCAATGCGCCCCACTTCCACCGGCGCGCCGGTGGTTTTGAGGGTGGCAGAGACCACCGCGCCCTTGTCGTCGCGGACGATGTCCACGTCGTCGGCGTAATGGTAGACGCGCTTGCCATCCACCAGAGTGGAGAAGGTCTCCTTCACCACCATGCCCTGACAGAGGAGGTTTTTAAACGGCTCGCGCACCTGTGAGTAATCCATATCGCACAGGGCTTTTTGGAAAAAGCGGGCGTAGAGCAGGTGCATACAGGCGTGTTCGATACCGCCGATATACAGATCCACCGGCAGCCAGTGATCCACCCGGCGGGGGTCCAGGGGGCCCTCGGCATCGGGGCAGGTGTAGCGGGCAAAGTACCAGCTGGACTGGACAAAGGTGTCCATGGTGTCGGTTTCGCGGCTCACCGCTTCCACCCCATCGGGACCACGAATGCTCAAGGGCTGACCATGCGTATCCTGGTGACGCCAGGTGGGGTGTTTTTCCAGGGGGTTGCCCAGGCCGTCAAAGGTGACATCCGTAGGCAGGGTCACCGGCAAGTCCTGTTTGCGCAGGGGCACCGCGCCGGAGACCTCGCCATAGACGTAGGGGATGGGATTTCCCCAATAGCGCTGCCGGCTGAGGCCCCAATCGCGGTAGCGATAGGTGGTGCGGGCACGACCCTGGCCTCGCTCGTGCAGCCAAGTGGTGATGGCGGCCTTGGCGGCCTGGGCATCCTGGCCGTTAAAGGGCCCAGAATTAATCAGACTGCCCCCCTCCACCCAGGCGCCGTCCATGCTGGCCTCGGGATCCTGGTCGGGGCCGAGAATCACCCGCTGTATGGGCAGATCATAGGCCCGGGCAAAGGCAAAGTCCCGGTGGTCGTGGGCGGGCACCGCCATCACTGCGCCGGTGCCGTAATCCAGCAGGACAAAGTTGGCGACAAAGATGGGTACCCGTTGATCGTTAGCGGGATTAATGGCGTAGGCGCCGGTGAACACGCCCTTCTTTTCCGCCTGGTCGCCGCTGCGCTGTTCGGCGCTTTGCCCGCGTAGCTCCTCGCGCAGGGCGGCTACCGCTGAGGCCTGCTCGGCGCTGACCAACTGATCCACCAGGGGATGCTCGGGGGCCAGGGACATAAAGGTGACGCCGAACAGGGTGTCGGGGCGGGTGGTGTAGACGGTGAGAGCGGCATCGTGGTCAGCAATGGCGAAATCGATTTCGGCGCCGGCGCTGGGGCCGATCCAATGCCGTTGCTGGGTGCGCACCGCCTCGGGCCAGCCGGTGAGTTCATCCAGGCCCTGGAGTAACTCTTCGGTGTAATGGGTGGTGCGCAGGAACCACTGCGGCAGTTCTTTCTGAATCACCGGGGTATCGGTGCGCCAGCATTTGCCATAGACGACCTGCTCATTGGCCAAAACCGTATTGAGGCCGGTGGACCAATTCACCAAGCTGGATTTGCGATAGACCAGCCCCTGTTCCACCAGGTCGAGAAACAGCTCCTGCTCGCGGTGACTATAGCCGGGATCGGAGGTGGC
This sequence comes from Planctomycetota bacterium, assembly GCA_007695355.1. GTDB lineage: Bacteria > Planctomycetota > UBA11346 > UBA11346 > UBA11346 > REDP01. The sequence continues at coordinate 645 of REDX01000062.1, read as the reverse complement.
GAATTCGCGGTTCCAGTCATAGCTAAAACCCATGCGCTGCAATTGCGAGCGCATGTAGGCGATGTTTTCGTAGGTCCAATTGCGGGGATGCTCGCCGCGGTCGATGGCAGCTTGCTCGGCCGGCAGACCAAAGGAGTCCCAGCCCATGGGGTGCAGCACGTGTTTGCCGCGCAGCCGCTGATAGCGGGCCACGGCATCGCCAATGGAATAATTGCGCACATGGCCCATGTGCAATTTGCCGCTGGGATAGGGAAACATTTCCAGCACATAATAGCACTGCTCCCGGGGGAGATCATCCCGCGCCGCATAGCTGCCCGACTCAGCCCAATGGCGCTGCCATTTGAGCTCGATCGCCTGGGGGTCGTATTGCTGAATATCGTCGTTCATCGCCGCTGCCGCCTTTATCGCCACCATGCTGCTGGAGGGTTGCCAAGGATGGTTGTCCTGGGCGCTTGCCATGGATTGTGGAAAGCTCAGCACCCTAGCGTGGGCCGGCAGGCTGCCAAGGGCGACACCGTTGGGGGTGGGACAAGGGGTGCGCCGAGGCGATTGGGCGATTGGGCGATTGGGCGATTGCAGCGAACGACGAGAGACGATGGACGATGGACGATGGACGATGGACGATGGACGATGGACGATGGACGA
>REDX01000063.1 GCA_007695355.1 Planctomycetota bacterium | reverse complement strand
GATGGGATGATATTTGCTCGTCGCTTAGAGAGGCCCATTGTTTGACGAAGGAGACACGGCGCCCTGGTCTTCCTGGGCCGAGTCAATGAGACGGTGGAGTTCCGCGGCTGTGGCTGGGTCCAGGCGATTCGGCGGTTGGGTGCTGGCACGACGGTATTCATCAAGTCGCTGGGCCAAGTAGCCTGCGATGGTCGCCAAAGGGCTATCAACAGATTGCAGATTGTCGTTGAGGCTGGCGGCAGATTTGTGGGCGTGGTAGAGGTAGTGCTTCCAACCACGGGATAGGGTGCGTGGAGGAGCACTGGCGGAACCCCCACTGTTTGGCTCTTGGCTGCGCACTAAGCGTTCTAAGGGTGGCAGATGGCCAGCGAGGGCGCGGATTGCCGCATCATCCTCACCAAGCCCAATGCGTTCTTCAATATAGGGCCGCAAGGGTTTGACCACATTTCGAACGTGGCGTTCGCTCATAAACCAGCGTTGAGCCAAACCACCGATGGGGCGGTAGCGGCCTAGGGGAGTTGGCCCGCCGCTGGTCCACAACGCCTTGGGATCGGAGAGGGAGCGATAGGCGTCTGCCAGGACAAAGGCCTCCCGCTCTTTAATCGAGGGCATCTCACGGCCCCGCTGCAGTAGCAGCAATTCCCGCTCACAGCCCTCGGGATCACGGTCCCAGTGCAAGAGGTCGTGGATAAAAACAGGTATCTGGCCCGTGGGAAAGCGCTCACGAAAGCGCTCGGGTAAGATGTCGCGAAGTAGGCGCAGGGCGGTGCTGCGAACCTGGCCAGCCAGTACACGAAGGGACTGATCTAGGCGAATAGGATGCTTGAGACCCTCGTCGGCGATACTGTGGGCGGTTGTCTCGACCCAAGACTCCGGGATGGGTTCTTTATCATAGGGACGATCAAGGCGGATCTGGTCCAGGGTGACAAAGCGCAGGCTGTAGCCCTCGGGGATGGCCGCTTGTAGTTCATTGACGCGCTCTTCCAAATCGCGCAAGGAGGCCTGATCGGTCATTGTGGGAGGAGGGCCGGCGGCATGGTCGACCTGTGGCCCAGATGGCTTAGGAGTTGTTGCGGGTGGTGGCGGTGCACCAAGTCCGGCACTGGCTAAGGTTGCTTCGGTGGCATTGGCAGCAACCCCCCACTTACCTTTTTTGCGCATGCTCATGCATTGATCTCCGGGTGCGGCTTTGGCGGAGGAATCGGAATCCGCCCAATGAGTTCCGAGCTGATGGCCTGCATGGCCTGAGCTGATGGCGATTTGCGGCTAGCAAGGTTAAAAATACGCGGTGGGTCATAAGAAGCACAGCGGGGAATATGGCTATCGGTTGGCATGTGGTGGCGAAGGAGCGAGGGTCCAAAGTCATCACTCAGGACCTTAACCATGGCTTGCTCTTCCTTGCGCGAAGACACCTGATTAAGGAGTAGACCAACGTAATTGGGATGCAGGTGATCAGGGACCCCTCGCAGGCTGAGGGCCTTCGAAAGGTACGTCACCAGTTGGTGCACACTAAAGTAGCTCATCCCCTCAGGCTTGGCCACCACAAGATAAAAGTCGGCGTGCATAGCGATATCGCCAACCAAATCGGTGAGCGTGGGAGGGGTATCGATCACACAGACATCAAAGGCCTCGATGATGGAGGCATCGCGGGTTACCTGGCCGAGACCCACAGAACGACCGACATACAGATGTTCAGCGAAGAAGCGATTGAGGTGGTTATTGAGAGACTTATCCAGGCGATCAGCGGCAGTCATTACCGCATCTTCAGCGCCACTGCTTGAGGCCCCGGCCTGCTCTAGGGCAGAGCGCACCGGACCTTGCTCGAGGGCTTCGCGGGCGCTGCGGCGCAGAAGGACCTCCAACTCAGGAAGCAGAGCGGTTCCCGCAGCACGCAAAACTAGATGGCGGTTAATGCGGGCTGTTTCAGTACCGGCCGGGAAGACGCGCACCAGGTCCCCGTGCAGGCGCGTCTTAAGGCAGCGGTGAATGAGTGGGCGGTCGCTTTCCAAGGCCCGTACCACCTCCTCGCCACTGCGCTCTTCACGGGCATAGATGGTTGCATGGCCTTGGGGATCGGCATCTACCAATAAGACTCGATAGCCTTCCCGAGCCAACTCATTGGCGAGGCCTACGGACATGGTGGACTTGCCGGAGCCCCCCTTGAAATTGGTCACAGCGATAGTGATCATGTAGAGAGAGTAGTGGACTCCACCCTGCCGGGCAAGTCGTACATGTGGCATGGCGCCGCGGCTGCCTAACTCGGCACCGGCGCCGAGTTAGGCAGTCACCCTGAACTGAATGTTCCCCCGGGGGGGCGCCGGCAACGAAAGTTCCACGTGGAACATGCGCGTTCATCCATGAAGCCACTTGACCGATGATCGAGCTTGGCATCGGTGCCAAGCCCTCATTGGGTTCACCATCGCGCTATCCAAGAGATAGGCCCTAACTCTAGGGTGCGTTGATATCTGACTGAGAGACGAAGACGAGTGGCGGTTTCGGGCACGTCAAGAGCCCACCGCCATAGGGTGTTATGCTTGGCTGAGCTGCCAAGCAGTTCATGGTTGGGCATCGATGTCATGCTCCCAATAGGCCCCCCCGATTAGTATCTAACCTGGCACCGGTGCCGAGTTAGCGAGGCAGCACGTGCCCGGCCATTCACTTGCCAAGAACATGGAGCTTGAGGGAATTCATTCCTGATTAACTCGGCACCGGTGCCGAGTTAATCAGGAATGGATGGTTGTCTTGGTATCAATGGATAAGCAATCGTGTGCTGTCGACCACGCCCTACAGATACCGTTCCCAAGAACGAGCCTAGACCCATCAGCAGCTCGGAGATTCGTTCTGCTTGCGGGCTGAGGGGGCTTATCGCTTCACGCCTCACTACGCCCACCCTTACCGTGGACACGCCAACTCGGCACCGGTGCCGAGTTAGCGTACTATTCCCGCGGTGTACTCGCTTTGGCGGCCCAGGGCTTGCCATGGAACGGTTCATGGAGAATTGACGGCTTTGCGTACCCGGTCTAACTCGGCACCGGTGCCGAGTTAGACCGGGTGTCAAGTTGGGCTAGGGGAGCGACTTCACATGCTGATGTGCAACCAGTGCCAACCCTGAGAAAAAACGAGACTACGGGAACAAGCACCGAAGGTTGTCCGCCCTAGCGTTCGCAGGGCAACACTCTCGGGAGGGTCATAAGCAGCCATATGCAGCATAGGTGGCAAGCGACTGAAGGCCCCGTGCGGGGAAGGCTTCAGGAAGGTCGAGACGGAAAGTGGCCGGGGTTGCGCGGGCACAGGCATTCACAGAGAGGACAGTCCCTGAGCGCACCTGAGCAGCACAACGGGCAGCGCCGCGGACGAGAGGCTCTATGTCCTGCGCGTTCAATGAAGCGAAGAGAATAGCCATACGGCAGGTAGCTGTGCGGCACCGGCGCCCCACTGAGTGAGGAACGGTCACCGTCTCATATAAGACCGAGCTCCCCCTAACTCGGCACCGGTGCCGAGTTAGGGGCCGATGGCAACACCGTGGGGCCACCGAGCATTAATTCGCAGCTGAGGGAATAGTCGGCAATACAACCGACAGCACTACCGGTAACAGGTTGTTCTATCCGCCAAGCTCCCAGGGCGAGGGGGTGGATGAGTGAAATTGATAAGGTTGCTGGAATCGCCAAGTTGCCCATCACCTTGGCGATTCCAGCAACCTACCCGGCGGGCGCCGTAAAAAGGTTGCGCCAACCGCCAAGCCTGCAAACAGGAGCCGAAATTATGGCCCTGCTCCATGCAGGGTTCGGGGGGCAAAACCACGGCGACAGGGTAGCCCCCCAATCAGTGGAGGAGGGGCCGGGGGACCCTGGTTACCCCGGGCCGACCAGAGCCGCAGTGGAGGGGGGGGCTTGCCGCACCGAGCATCGGTGCAAACCCAACGGGGTCCCCAGGATTCGCTGAGTCTCTTTGCTGTCCATAAGCGAGGGCCGGTAATGATTGTCTGTCAGAAGGGTGATGCCGGTCTCTTGGCGACATAAGACACTGGGCCGGATGGAGGAGAGTTGCACACCCCTGGCTGCAGCATATAGCCCCGGCGCCTTCGCAGCGAGGCCCGTAGCTGGGAGATTCCGCAGCCAATAATCTCCTTCCCGAACCATGACCAGGAGCCATGCTTCCCCTGTGGCAGGAGGTTGGTGTATGGACAATGACGGTGGCAATTTTCAGATACAGGACCAGCGCAAGCTCGAGGAGTTTCGCAAGCAGCTCTTGGATTTGAGCCTGCGCAATCCGCTGCTCAGCTATCGGGCCTCAAGCCGCCGCGGCCTGGATGTGGTTGACGAGGATCCCGAGCAAATCATCCGCTGGTTTG
>REDX01000064.1 GCA_007695355.1 Planctomycetota bacterium | reverse complement strand
CAAAGATACCGTTCATGGTAAATGCGAAAATAACCGCATTCGTGTGCAGGGGACGCAGGCGGCCGAAGGATGTATACTCGGCATTCAGCCAATGCGGACCCCAGGTGGCCCCCATGCCGGCCAACTGCAAGGCAATATAAACGCCGGCCAGCAAACCCACCAGCGCCCAGACAATCGTGGCAAGGACAAAATTGCGCACAACGAGATCGTTATAGGTAAAGCGCTCCATCATCGATGGAGCGAGTTGGGCATGAGACGCGGGGTCAATCACGTTGGACATCCTCTTTGCTGGGAGAAAGCGATGAATTGTTGATGTGGGCAGTTGCTTGAGTGGGGGTCTCAGGGCGATGGCGATTGCCAACGTCAGAACTATTCAGGGGAGATGATGGCGGCGGATCGTCGGCGAGCATGCGTAGAGCGGGGGTGTCCAGGTCATCGACCTGCCCGCTGCGGATCATCCAAATCATGCCGAGAACCGCTACGGCGAAGAGGAGGAGACCCAGGCTAGTGAGGAGGAAATAAAGTTCCAATGGCTCGGTAATCCTAAGGCTTGGCACGGTCAGGCTGGACAGTCGCTAATATCACTGGCGCAAGTATGAAAGCCGGGATCTTCGTAGACAATCAATCCTTTGTCCATGACTTATCCATCAAGGTTCGGCACATAGGTAGACATTCGCGCTTATCATGGATTGGGGAGCTATGGCCAATGCCCCCTGCCCTTTGTTCAAGGTTTGTCCATGCTCGAATTGTCCTGTGAAAGCACCGTATAAACCCATCTGCCAAGGACTGCCCCATTACAAGCCCCCTCTCGGACCCCCAATTATGCATTCTCGACGGTCATGCCGGCGGGGAATTCGCCCTCTTTGGCGTGGGCGGCATACTGATGATCGGTTTTCACTGCATTGGCATGTGCGGGCCCTTAATCATGGCATTCCGCTTCGGTTCCGACGGCGGCCCTGCACGGCGTATGCTCTCCGCTTCCAGTCAACTTCTGTGCTATCAAAGCGGGCGGCTGCTGGTCTACCTCCTTGCCGGAGCCCTGGTTGGCTGGCTAGGTTACACCCTGCAAATGCAGCTTCGCTGGACGGCAAACCTGCTCTCCCTCATCACTGCCGTCATTTTCATTGGCCTTGGGCTGGCCCATCTTGGCTTGCTGGGTACCGCTGCTCGCCAGTCCCGTGGCGAGCCGCGTTGGATGCTTGCGGCTATGCGCCAAATTCTTGATCGCTGGCGCGGGCGGGCCCATGCCCGCGCCTTTGCCCTTGGTGTAGTTATGGGTTTTTTGCCCTGCATGCTGGTTTTCTGGTGCTTGGGTCTTGCCGCAAGCCGGGCCCATCCCCTTGACGGCGCCCTGCTGATGGGGCTTTTAGTGCTCATGACGACGCCCGTTCTCTTGCTTGCAGCTATCGCACCGATGAGCGTGCATCGTTGGCAGGCCGCCCTGCGCGATCGGGTTAGCCCGATCGCTTTAATCTTTTCTGGGCTTTGGTTGGGCCTGATTGGTTTGGCTGCCAATGGCTATATCGCCCATCTCCATCTTCAGCTTGGCCCCTTTACGGTAATGTTTTGGTAATGCCGATAACACCGGGACAAAGCAAGGCCTGCAGCCACTGCGGCACTATGGTTCACGGATTGCAGGCCGCAGATCTCGATGGGCCGGTATTTTGCTGCCAAGGCTGCCACAGGGTCTACCATCTGCTGAAGGGCTCTGGCCTCGACTATTACTATCAACTGCGGGATAGCTCCCCCCTGCTGCGGCCGGAGGAGCGCCGGCCCGCCAATGATGCACCCACCGCCATCTTTCGCGACCCCAGTTTAATCGATCAGCAGGTCCACCCGCGCTCCGATGGCCGGGCCGAATGCCGCTTCTATATCGACGGCATGCACTGCGCAGCCTGTGTCTGGTTGCTTGAACAGCTACCGCGCCAGGAGCCCGGTATCCATAGCTCGCGGGTGCAGTTCGCCCGCCACGCCCTGGACCTGGTCTTTGATCCTCAGCACATTGCCCTCGACCAAGTGGCGCAGGCGGTCTTAAAACTGGGCTACACCCCCCACCCCTGGTCGCTGGGGGAAACCCAGCGCCGGCTTATGGCTGAGCGCCGACGCCTTACCATGCGCTTTGCCGTAGCCGGTGCCTCGATGATGGCGACCATGCATTTGGCGGTCAATCTCTTCGCCGGAGACATTACCGGCGATTTGGATGCGGGCGGGCGCAGCTTTATGGGCTGGCTGAGTTTTCTTACCTGCCTGCCGGCGGTGACTTGGGCCGCCATGCCCTATCACCGGGCGGCCATCGGCGCCCTGCGCGCCCGCCGTGCCACCCTCGATCTCACCGTATCCCTGGTCCTCCTCGCCGGCTTTGCCATTAGCACCATCCATCTCCTGCTTGGCCGCCACGACGTCTATTTCGACGCCATGGCAATGTTCATTTTCTTCCTCCTCGGCGGCCGGCTGGTTTACGTCATTGCCCGCGATGCGGTAATGGGTGAACAGGCCGCCCTCACCAGCTTTTTGCCGCGCAGCGCCCGCCGCCTGGCCGACGATGGCCGCGAAGAAGAAATCGCCATCGACTCCCTGCGGCCCGGCGATACGGCCCTGCTGCGCCCCGGAGAGCGTATCCCTGCCGATGGCCGTCTAAGCCACGGCGCCCTGACCTGCGATTGCGCCCTGCTTAATGGGGAAAGCCTCCCCCAGGCAGTGGATGTGGGCGGCCAACTCCACGCCGGAACCCTCGTTGTCGATGGCGAAGGCAGCCTTCAGGTCGAACAGATTGGGGCACAGACCCGAATGGGCCGCCTCCTCTCCGCCGTCGCCCAGGCCCAGGGCAGCGGCAGCGCCATTACCCAACTGGTCGATCGGGTTTTGGCGGCCTTTGCCCCGGTGGTCGCCCTTGCCGCCCTGGCCACCTTTCTGCTGTGGTGGCAGTGGGATGCCCTACGCGCCTGGGACCAAACCATCGCCGTAATCATTGTCGCCTGCCCCTGCGCCCTGGGCCTAGCGGCACCGCTGATACAAGCCTTAAGTGTCTCCCGGGCCGCCCGCCAAGGCCTCCTCATCCGCGACGCCGCCATCCTCGAGACCCTTGCCAGCTGCCGCCATGCGGTGCTCGACAAAACCGGCACCCTCACCCAGGCCAGTATGCAGGTGGCGGAGATTCACTGGCACTGCGACCCCTGCCCGCAGCTCCTCGGCCGCCTCGCCAGTTTGGCCGCCGCCAGCTCTCATCCGGTTTCCCGGGCCCTGGCCCAGCACCTTGCCGAGCAGCCCCGGGAGGCCGTTGCCGATTTTACCGTCCACCCCGGACAGGGCATTAGCGGCCGCCTCGGCGACCGGATCTACCGCCTCGGCAAGGAAACCTGGGCCGGAGGTACCCATGCTGCTGCCGGCGCTGAAACCGCCGGCCCCCGGGTCTGCTTTGCCGATGACGGCGCTGCCCTCGCCCATATTGAACTGCAGGACCCCCTGCGCCCTGAGGCGGCCCAGCTGATCGCGGATTTGCGCCAACGCGGGCTGGAGATTCACCTCTGCAGCGGCGATCATCGCGGCGCCGTTCAGCACGCCGCCCAGCAACTCGGCATCGACGCCGCCCATAGCCACGCCGATGCTAGCCCCGAGGACAAAGTGGCCTTGGTCGACGCCCTGCGCGCCGATGGTGGCGTGATTATGCTCGGCGATGGGATTAATGATGCCCCGGCCCTCTCCCGGGCCACCGTGGGCATTGGCCTGCGCGGCGGCCTGGAATCGGGACTTCAGGCCTCATCCGTGTTTATTGCCAGCGGTGGCATTGCCGCCGTCCACAACCTCTTTGCCGGCGCTTTAAGCTCTCGCCGCTGCCTGCGCTGGGCCCTGGCCTGGAGCCTACTTTATAATTGCGGGGGCATTGCCGCCGCCATGGCCGGCTGGTGGGGCCCCTGGCTCTGCGCCATCGCCATGCCCGCCAGCTCCCTCACCATTATCGCCATCGCCCTCGCCAATCGCGCCTTTATTAGACCCTAATTACGCAGTAGGGTCTGCCATCCCAAAACCTATGCCAATAGTCCATAAATGGATTTGATCATCGGGGTGGGTGGGAAGGTTGATAACAGCAGTCGGTTGCACCGGGTCCCGCAAGGGGTTCCCCTGATTCGACCCCAAGCGCCCTTCTGCAGCATCAGCGCCTTGGGGAAAAGCCAAATAATCACGATTACTATTGGAAAAACCCCAGCGCCATAGGGTGGCAGCTGCTAAAACGTAAGCGTTCGGTGCCCCCCCCCAAATGCGGCCAAATTGGTTCCCGACCATGCCGTTGAACAATCTTAGTCTAGCGCCTTCGCCTTGGTCACCTTGCCGCGCAGGGATCTGGGCGTAAGGCTTTC
>REDX01000252.1 GCA_007695355.1 Planctomycetota bacterium | reverse complement strand
TTTTTGCTGGCCGATCAGGAGATCGGCGATCCCGGGGGCAAGCTTTGCGCCGCCCCCTGTCTATGAGCAACCCTCTACCCCGGCTAAACCACCACCATGGATTGTTCGCGGACCAAATTGACGGCGAAATCGACGCCGTCGACCAGGGCCAGCCAACTGGCTTCGATAATGTTCTCGTGCACGCCAACGGTACCAAAACGGCGACCCTCGAACATAAAATCGATGAGCACGCGCACCCGCGCCGCCGTGCCATCCGCAGAATCCACCACCCGCACCTTATAGTCGATAAGGCGCAGTCCAACCAGGGCCGCATAATCTGCCGATAAGGCTGAGCCAAGGGCTGCGGAGAGAGCATCCACCGGGCCATTGCCTTCAGCGGCGCAAAGGCGAGACACCCCACCCACCTCAACCTTCACCACGCTCTCAACCAGATCAACCTGGTCACCAGCGGTGCCAATGCCGTGGACGCGGAAATAATGCAGCTTAAAGGCTGGCTGATAGGCGCCGACATGGCGTCGCACCACCAAGTCGAAACTGGCATCGGCGGCCTCATAGGTGTAACCGCAGTTTTCACGGTCTTGGATTTCCTCAAGGATTGCCGCAATAACCGCGGAATCAGAGAGTTTCGGATAGCGATTCGACAACTTCGCCTGGATATTCGAGCGCCCAGACAATTCGGAGATCAACACCCGGCGCTCATTGCCCACCTGCTCTGGGGCAATGTGTTCGTAGGTGCCGGCATTGCGCTGAATTGCCGAGACATGGATACCACCCTTGTGGGCAAAGGCCGCCTTGCCGACAAAGGGCTGATTCTTGGGGCCGCGCATATTGATACGCTCCCAAACCAAATTAGCGAGGCTGGTGAGGCCGCTCAGGCGCCCCTCGGGCAGACAACGATAGCCCATTTTCAATTCGCAATTGGCGATCACCGAAGTGAGGTCGACATTGCCACAGCGCTCGCCGATGCCATTGATGGTGCCCTGAACCTGCAGGCAGCCTTCTTCGATGGCGGCCAAGGTATTCGCTACCGCTAGGCCGCCGTCGTTATGGACATGGATACCCAGCACTGCATCGGGCAGGGCCTGGCGCACTGCCCGTATGGCGCTTACCACCTCATGGGTGAGGGACCCGCCATTGGTGTCGCACAGAATCAGTCGCTGGGCACCGGCCTGATGGGCGGACCGCAGGGTGTCGAGGGCGTAGCTGGGATTGGCCTTGTAGCCATCGAAGAAATGCTCGGCATCATAGAATACCGGTTTGCCGGTAGCCTGACGAAGAAAAGCCACCGAATCGGAGATCATCGCCAAATTATCTGGCAGGCCGATACGCAGGGCTTCGGTGACATGAAAATCCCAGGTCTTGCCAAAGATGCAGCAGACATCGGCGCCGCATTCCACGAGCTTGCGCAGATTGGGATCTTCCTCGGCGCTAATACGGGCGCGCCGAGTAGAGCCAAAGGCCGAGATCTGGGAGGTCGTCAAACCAAGGCTGCGTACCTCCTTAAAGAAGGCTTCGTCCTTGGGATTCGAGCCGGGCCAACCGCCCTCAATATAATGCACCCCAAACTCGTCGAGAGCCTTGGCAATAGCCAGTTTATCAGCCAGAGAGACGTTCACCCCCTCGGACTGGGTGCCGTCACGCAGGGTGGTGTCATAGATCTCCAATTGGCGATCAGGGGCGGGGGATTGGGACATGGAATCTCCTTAAAAACACGAACACCGGCGGGCTGGTCAGCTCGCCGGTGCCTGAAGGGGCATGATAACCGAGCTGGGTCCCCATCAGATGATGGGAATAATCAGGTCTCCGATAGCAATAATGGAGGCTGGGCTCGTGGTAAGCATGCAAGGATTCTATGAGATTAACGATGCAAGCAAGGGGGGCCTGAGCGCGGAATCACAGGGCGGCTCAAAGCTTAGCTTGGGTGAGGAATCCCCGCTTCGCGGTGGATGCTTTTAGCGCAAAAAGCGCCCTATTCAGGGCATTTTTGCGGGCCGATCAGGAGATCGGCGATCCCAGGAGCAAGCTTTGAGCCGTCCTGCGTAGAATCAGAGATCAAGGAAGGGCTCTGGCTCTTCCATATTCTGCACCACTAAGCGCAGTTCTACACCGAGAGCATTATTGAGGGTATCTTCGATAAAGACCATGGTGCCGCCGACCGAGGACGAACAGCTACCGCAGGCACCGGTGTAGTGAACGAGCAAATCCTTATCGCGGAGATCCACCAATTCGATATTTCCACCGTCAGATGCCAGCATGGGACGGACCTGCTCATCGAGTACTTCTTCGACCCGGCGTACTTTTTCAAAGAGTCCCACCTCTTCCCAATCCAATTGCGCCGCCTTGCGCTGCGGAGCTGGCTCAACGGCAGGCCCAGATTCAGCCTGCCCGCCGCGGGCCAGTACCGCCAGCTTCACCAAGACTGGGAAACTGCGGGAAGCAATGCTGTCTGGAATGGCGGCCCGATCCTCACCGCGCTCGACCAGCCAGGCTACCACATCTTCGCCGCTCAAATGCTCAAAGCGATCTGGACCTTGGCCAATGCATAGATCAGCCAAAATATCCCAGCACAAAAGATCCCAACCCGTGCCCAGGGTGCGATATTTCAAGTCCTGAATCACCCCTTCGCCATTGGCGAGGGCCGTCATATCGATGTGATCTTTACCATGGGATGCCCCATGGCTGGTAGCAAGTAGCCGCAAATCGCGCGCATTCGCATCAACCTGATTCAGCGAACCAACGCGCCGAAGATCGGCGAGACGAGCGCTGGCAACGGTACCGAAAGGGTGCTCATCAAGTTCGTTAACCATGGTCACGTCCTCCAATCAAGGGGCATGTTTTGAGGCATGCACGGTCTGCCAAAGCCGCACGCAAGCAGCACCATGAGCATCCAAGATGCCCCAAGCCGACACTAGGACTTACCCCCCTTGCGAGAGGACTTGCCCTTCACCGGTGGCACAGAGCTACGACCTACCCGCGCCGAACGTTGGGCCGCCACACGCAGCGGCAGCGCCTGCAGACGGATAAAGCCGGTGGCGTCACTCTGATCGTAGGCGCCGTGATCATCGTCCATACTGGCAATATCTTCATCATAGAGGGATTCGGGGCTACTGCGACCGACGATGATGATATTGCCGCGATACAGTTCCATCGTCACCCGACCGGTGACATGGCGCTGACTGACTTCCAGGAAGGCTGACAAAGCGTCCATCTCTTCGCAGTACCAGAAACCGTTATACGCCAATTGGCTGAAGCGAACGGCCAACTGATTTTTCAGCGCAAGCAAGTCGCGCCCGACGGTGAGGGTCTCAAGATCTTCATGGGCGGCCATGAGGATGCTGCCACCGGGGGTTTCATAAACACCGCGGCTCTTCATGCCGACAAAGCGGCTTTCGACCAGATCGATACGACCGATGCCGTGCTCAAAACCCAAACGATTGGCAGCGGCAAGCAAGGCTTTGGGACTGCCCTTTTTCCCGTCGATGGCCACCGGGCGACCGGCGACAAAATCGACGGTAATCGTCTGCGGGGCTTTTTTTACGGTTTTCAGCGGCTTGGTAAGTTTGAACATGCTCTCGCGGGGCTTACGCGCCGGGTCTTCCAGCTCGCCGGCCTCAAAGGAAATATGCAGCAAGTTCTCGTCGGAGGACCAAGGCTCTTTCTTGCTGGCGGAGATAGGAATGCCGTGCGCCTGAGCATAGGCGATGGCTTCATTGCGACCCTTGATCACTGAGTTAAATTCAGGATCGCGCCAAGGAGCGATAATCTTCACCCCCGGTAGCAGGGCGTAGGCGGTTAACTCAAAACGCACCTGATCATTCCCCTTACCGGTAGCGCCGTGAGCAATGTATTCGGCCCCCTCGGCCTTGGCGATTTCCACCATGTGCTTGGCAATGACTGGGCGAGCTAGGCTGGTGCCAAGTAAATAGCGGCCCTCATAACGGGCATTCCATGCAATCGCCGGGAAGACAAAATCTGAAACGAATTCCTCGGTAATGTCGCGAATAATGCATTTGCTGCCACCAGAATTGAGCGCCTTAGCCTTCAGATCCGGATATTTTTCTTCCTGGCCAACGTTGGCACAGAAACACACGACATCAAAACCCTTGTCCGCTAACCAGCGGACAATGATGGAGGTGTCCAAACCGCCAGAATAGGCGAGAACGACTTTGGGCTTGGTGACGCGGGCTGATTTAGCCATGGGGGGCGCTCCTCAATATGCGCGGTTGCGAAGGGCGCAGCCTATCTCCCCGAAGGCGTCGACAAGGGCGGGCCTGAGCTGGGCCCCAGGGCCACTCAAAGCTCGCAAAATCCATTTATTATTTGGATTTAATGCGATCATATCGACAATTTTTACTGCGAATTTGATTCGAAATGACACTGCCGA
>REDX01000065.1 GCA_007695355.1 Planctomycetota bacterium | reverse complement strand
GGACGCCCTTTCGTTGATGTTGTAGGTCGTGTGATGACAACCTTTTACATCAATTTAAGGCGCCCGCCACCTTTCTTTTGGTGAGGGATGCGGGCTAGTGGGTAGGGCATTGACAGCCTGCCCAAGGGCTTCGGTAGTGATGGCGCCATGGCTTTGGCCAAGATACCGGCGGAGGTCTTCGCGCCTGGGGCCTGGCTGGGCGTGCAATCGCCAGTGATCAATGGCAGCCTGGGCGTCAGCTTCTTTTTCATGAGGCAGCCATAGATTCCATTCGCTCAGATAGCGGTGGCCTGCCAGCAGGGATTGAATGCTGTGCAATGAGGGCAAAACCAACCGCTGCGCTGGTTCCCAGCGGGCCTGGCGCATGCCGATAATGGGCTGCACCACGGCCTGACTGGGCCAGGCCTGAGCGCGCAGGTGGTCAATGCGGGCCTGGATACCGGGCTGGGGCACCGGCCCATTCCAATCCCGGATAACACGCTGATGGGGAGGCGTGCTGCCGATGCCCCATAGCAGGGCCACCATCACCAGGCCTATGCCCACAAGGGCAACGGCCCAAAGGCGGCGCTGGCGGGCGGCCGATGCCCCATCGCCGGCGTATACCGTGCCCCAAACCGCATCGGGACGCTGCGGGGTGGGCCGGCGGGCCTGGGCGCTGGGGGCTGGAGCCGCGGCAGCTTCTTGGGCAAAACCCGCCAATTGATGAGAAAGGGACTGAACCAAGTCACGGTTTCGTATGAGGCGGGTATTTTGGCGCCGTGGCGGGGCGGGACTGTGCGGTGCAGCCGGGGCTGTCGCCGGTGGTGGACGATTTACAATCACCGGCACCGCAGAGCCATCGGCAAAGACGCGGAATACTCCCTGGCAGCTACGGCAACGAATGGGCCGGTCGAGTAGATTATCGCGGTAGGGGTAACACTCCGCGCAGTGGGGACAGGCGACTTGGGGGCCCGCAAGCGGAACTTGAAGGCTGGGATCAGCGGTGAAATTGCTTGGTTTATTTGCAACACTTGCCAGGGCAGGGATTCTTTTGGTTGATTCATCGCCGCGATCTTCGGCTTCGACAGAGAGCGACGAGGGCTGCTCATCAAGAAGGCCCCGGCGCACCGCATGCATAATCGTTTCCGTGCTTCGACGCTGGGGCTTTCTGCTTATTCGACGACTGACTTGACGTTGTTCCGGGGCTATGGGGTCAGGCTGATGATAGTCCGCCACGGCTGGCGCAGCGACGCTGTCATTACGCTGCTGCAGGGCCGATTGTATGCCCATATCCATCGATTGCGGGCGCAATGCTGCCAAAATATGGCTGCTTTTTCGCCGTGGAGTCTGACCTGGCTGGCCCTTGGCAATCAGCGACGAAGGGCGACGTTCAAGGGCAGTGGATTGGGCCCGGGCTGAAAGTCCCAATAGGGGTTCCGCCGAGTCTTCCTCTTCCAAATCCTGGGGCTTGGGAGCCGGCCGGGAGGAGGCGGGACGATTGACAATAATCGCCTGCACCACGCCCTGTGCGTCCACCCTAAAGGCTTGCCGACACTGACGACAGCGCACCGGGCGATCAATCAGCTGGGCCACCAAGGGGTAGGCAGTGGTACAGTGGGGACAGTGACATTCAGCCATGCTGATGAACGTCCCGGGCCAGAATATTGAGGGGATTTGCCGGTGGCAGTTCAATTGCCAACGGGCGGGCCTGCAGGCCCAGCCAGACCAACTGCAGCGGTGTCACTTCCATCGCCAAACGGAGCTCAAAATCCAGGCGGCCATCGGCGTGCCAATGATCAGCATGGCGCAGGCACCGGGCAAAGGAGCAGCCGGCTTCCTCGCTTTGCCCCCGCTGCAAGGCGATACGGCAGCGAATAAGATCATCCAACCAGTGGCTCAGCCCTTGGGCCTGACGCTGACTTAAAAGATCTTCGGCCAATTCGTCATCGCGTAGGGCCAGAGCTAGGCGCAGGGACTGGTAACCAAAGAGCGTGGACGGCGAGGCCACATCGGCGTAATCGGAGGATTCAATCAAGCTATAACAGTGCCGTCGATCCCTTTGATAAAGGGCGGTGAAAGCCTGTAGGGCCTCGTCATCGTCCAGGGGGTCGATACGCAGAGGCTCTCCTGCCGTCCAGCTTTGGCGCAGGACCAGGACGGAATCATAAACGGCAAGCACCTCTTTCAGGGGTTCCTGATTGGGATCACCATGAGAGAGGCTCGGCAAGAGATCAGTGGCCATCTCCCAATTGCCGATCTCTAAGGAATTAATAAATCTTAGGGCGATAAAGGAATGCTCTCCACTCAAGGCAACCTCCCCTTCGCACTGATGCAGCAAGGCATCAATTTCCATAAGCCGGCCGCGGAGGGCGAGGAAGAGTGCGTAGTTCCGGAGGCGCTCACTAAAGGCAGCATGGCCATTGCCGAGGGCTAAGAGGCCCTGCACATAAGGCTCTTCAAAGCTGTCCTCCCGATCGCGGGCGATGGCCACCGCGGCCTTGGCGAAGGCCACCTGCGCAGAGATCTCCTTAGGCAGAGCTTGGGTAGCCGCCGCGCCGCTGAGGTCGTCGAGCAGGGGAAAGAGTTGCTGCAAGGAATCGTCCCAGCCGCGGTTGGCCAAGACCTCAAGGCTGCGGGCGGCCAGCGCGAGCGCGAGCGCCGGCACCGCCAGGCCGCCAAGCCAATCGATAAAGGCGGCAATGTCGGCGGAGTCGGCCGGGCCATCTGCGGGCAATAAAAGTCGCCGCAGTAGGGCCTCTTGGCCATAGGTCTGGCCGAGATCCTGAATAACCGATGCGTGAAACTGGCTATCCTGCAAGCCACAGCAGACATACACCGGGTCGAGGGCTTGATTCTGGCGCTGGTCGTCGTTCATCATATCCCCTCAGCTATCTGTCGCGGCTAGCATGCCTGGGATAGCGATTTTAAGCAATTGGATAGATGCTTGCAATGGGCGAGTATAAGTCTGAATCAGAATTGTTTGCATCGCTTCCCATTCCTAGGCCAAACGATGCAGACCACCTCTATGGATTATTACTTTTTAATACAATTTATTATGCGGCAGGGGAAGTGAGATTGATGCACGTCAAGGCGAGAAGGGCAATCTCAATTGCATAAGCCGCCCCGGGATTTTATAATACGCTTGTATCCAGGATTATTCCAGAACGGGTTTTCTTAAATGACATGCGTTAAACGCCCTCTTCTTTACCACAAGAATCTAGCCATTCAGGGTTGCGGTGTTTCATCGCGGCTTCGCAGGGGATTTTCCTTAATCGAATTATTGGTGGTTATGGTGGTCATCACCGCCCTCGCTGGACTCACGTACGGCTATATCGATTATGCCCGCCACCGCAGTTTACTGGCCGCCAGCGAAGGTTTGGTGCAAAGCGTGGCCACTGCCATCGTTAATCATCAGGGGCGTTATTGGCAGTTCCTGGATCAGGGACAATTGCGCTCTGTGCCGATTTTCGATGTCAATCGCGATGGACTCCTTGATGGTGACCCCGTACGCATTAACGCGGTCAATCCGAATACCTACAGCGCCAGCCTAGTCGCTAGTGAATACCCAGGTTTTCTTGGCCTCACCGGCGTTGGGCTGCCCCGGCGCAATGTGAATGAACTGGGGCAGGTGGTTGATAGCTGGGGCCAGGCGCTGCGCATTGCCTTCGACGCTCAGCGCTATGGCGCCAACCGCTTTGGCATTTGGTCCATCGGTCCCGATGGGGTAGATGGGACAATCGATGACATCCGCAGTTGGGAAAGCCTCCATGAATAAGCATTTAATTTATGTCGCGCAGCGTCCCCGCTGTGGCTTTACCATGGTGGAGGCCATCGTGGTGGTGGCGCTAATTATTATTCTCACCTCGATTACCGTTCCCAATTCGGTCTCCGCCCTGCGTCACGGACGGGTGAGTCAGGCGGTAACCCTCCTTGATACAGCCAATTCCGATGCCCAGCGCTTTGCCCGCGCCAGCGACGGCAGCGAAGGCGCCGGACTTTATGGGGTGCGCATTGAGGGTGGTCCACCGCCCCATCGCATTAGCGTCATCCATGGCCAGGGCGCCAGCGCCGCCGCCATTCCCAATCTCACTCGCAGACTTAATCCCAATGTGCTGTTTTATCAAGGTGACAGCCCCCTTTCCGGATCGGTGGTGTGGTATTACCAGCCCAGCACCGGATTTCCGGTGAGCGCCAGCCAGCCCAACGGCAGTGCGGTGGCCATTGGTACCTCTTCAAGCCCGGTGATTCAAGACCTCACCATTCGCTCGGTGGATGGATCTTTGCGGGTGCGCTGCCGGATCTTTGAAGTCGGCATCTTTAATCGAGAGCGCCTACCATGAGAGAAATGCCTATGATACCAAGTTTACTTTCGCTTCGTCAAGCCGCCTTTACCCTGGCCGAGATCG
>REDX01000191.1 GCA_007695355.1 Planctomycetota bacterium | reverse complement strand
CCCCCCCCCCCCCCCCCCCCCCCCCCCCCCCCCCCCAGCTCAATAGATTCCGACATGCCAGTTGGCTCCTGAATGCGCGCAAGGATTTCTTCCGCATAAGCGAATTCGTTCTGCTCTTGGTTGCTGCCAAACCAGGAGAAGGCGACGAGAAGGAGGGCCAAAATGGCCGCGCACAAGGCAATAATGAGGGTGGGGCGTTGGACATTAGCCATCGTTTTCGGGTATCCCTTCGACTTTGCCGAGGCTGCCAGCGGGGCCCAATTGTACCACGTAGCGCTGGCCGATACTGCCAGTGAGAAAACGTACCGCGATCGCTACGGTGCGTGCCTCGGAAATGGTAAAGGTAAGCTCCCTGAAGTTTGCCCCATGATTGGCAACGTAGACCGCTGGAAATGGACTGGATAGGGGTGTGCCGGAATTGTTAACAGGGGTGGCACGGAAGGTCCAGGTGCCGGGAGTGAGATCGCTGCGGAATTTGAGGCGGTGGTAAAGACGATTTTCGGTGCCCCAATTTTGCAGGTGTTCTTCATCGACATCATGGGTAATTATGCTGCCATCGGCAGGTACTAGGGTGTAGCGCAGGCCAGAGGGCGATTGGTAATCTTCGCCTTCAAAACGGTCATGGTTAGGTTCTATGCCAGCGTTATCGGCGCGGCTGGCTATGGCGCTGTCCTGGCTGGGCTGCAAGGCTTTAAGGCGATAGAGAAAGCTATAGATGGTGGTAAAGGCGGTATCGGTTTTAAAGGGGCCGGTAAGTACTTGATGGAGGGGACCAAAGCCGAGATCTAGTCCGCTTGGAGGGGGCCCGGCCAGATTGAAAAGCAGGGGGGTGAGAGCGAATTCATCCCAGGGCCCAGGATGGGTGCCGGAGGGATTATTCACCCGCAGGTCTAGATTAATCGGGGTAGTGCCCTGCAAATGGCCCATGGTGTCCCGGTAATGGGCATTGGACATAATAATGCCCGACATGGCATTGGCTAAGGCCTCAGAAAAGGCTAGAGTTTCATCAAGTCTCGCGCCATAGGGGTGAGAACCGCCGAGACTATCGTCGCGGGAGAGATTGGTCTGATAGGCGTGGATCCATTCGTGGGCCACCACATTGTGGTCGAATTCATCGGTATCGACATTCTGTTCACCGAGGAGGCGAATAAGATTATTGGAGGGATCGAAGTGGGAGGTGCCAATGCCATTAGACCCATGGCCACTGGAATAAGCGGGACTCCAAAAGATGGGGATCGCCGGGGCATCGTCCTCAGAGACCTCGCGCACCAGAGCCCGGGCTCGATAGAGCACATCGAGAATGGCGAAGGGCCCGCTCAGGCGCATGCTATTATCGTAGCCGCTGCCGGTCCAGCCGCTGGGGGCGATAATTTCCACTCCGCTGAGGCCATCGCTGGGCACGCTGCGCTGGCTAAACACTGACCAGACGGTGCCGGTGGTGCTGGTATTCGAGCCCGTGCGCACGCTGGTAGTGCCGCCGGCCACCGGGAGCTCTGCCCGCACCACAATGCGCACTTCAATGCCGGAGGGGGAACTGAGGGAAAATGTGCCAGTTTCGCTGGTTGTTCCACTGCTAATGACGGCATTGTTGCTAACCCGGCGCAATTCAACCATGGCGCCACGGATGGGAAAATTCTCCATGTCATTGTAGCTGAGGCCGCCGATCGCCATCGGAACCACGCGCTGGAATTTGGCCGATCCCGATACCAGAACAACTGGGCCGTCGCTATCACCGCCAGAGTTTCCACCCCCGCCACCAACGCAGGCGCTGAGGCTCAGGGCTGCGAGGCAGATAAGCAGGACGGAGAACCGTGGGGTGATAAGCATATGGAGAACCTTCTGGCGGAAATAAGAAAATTAGGTGCCAATAGACGAGTTAAAAAGACCAGAGCAGGATGGAGCTGGGCAGAAGTTCCTTTTTTTTAAATGGTTGTAATTATTAAGGAAGCACTTTTTTTAGCCATCATTGGGGCTTCGGTAGACTCGCTTGCTGGGGCGGATTGTATACTTTCAGAGGTTTTGGTCCTTGGCGATGCTCAGTCTTGACAAAGGGTGGTCAGGCCAAGCATGTTGGCCCTCAATCGTTGGTGCCCGGCAGAACCGGGAGAATAGGGAAGCCGGTGAAACTCCGGCGCGGACCCGCCACTGTAACCGGGGACTGCCCCCAGCATCACCACTGCCCTGTGTCGGGGCGGGAAGGGCTGGGCGGTGGGCTGATCTGGAAGCCAGGAGACCTGCCAGGGATTTCACCGACTGCGCCCTCGGGGAATGGGGCGGGTACTCGCTAATGTCGAGTTTGGTCAGACGAACGGGTATTTCGTCTGTCCCCCAGCCATTCCATAAACCGATGGCGTGCTTCAGCGGGCGAAAAGCCAGCTGGAAGGACACGCACTGATGTTACGCCCGATACTGGTTCCCAGTTTGCTCACCCTGGTGGCCTGTTTGCCTTTCTTCACTCCCCTCTCTGCTGAGGAACAGGCCGTTTTCGATCCTGAGGATCAGCGCCCCCGCGCTGACCAGCAGCAGGCCGAGCCCCTGGTCATTAGCCCGCTGCGGCGGGAAAGCCCGGCTGCGTCTTCCATATCTCGAATCGATGTCATCGATGGGGATGAGCAGCGGCGGCGCGGTAATCCCCAGCGCCTGCGCGATCTCATCGATAATCGCCCGGGGGTCTATATCCGCACCAGTGGAAGTTATGGCGGAGTTACGTCCCTTTCCCTGCGTGGCACTCGCCCCCGGGATAATGCAGTCTTCCAGGATGGTTTGCCCGTGCGCGATGCCACCAGCATTAACGGCGCCACGGATTTCGCGAGTTTTACCTCCCTAGGCATAGAGCAGACCGAAGTGCTTTTCGGTGCCCACTCCGGTCTTTATGGTTCCTCGGCCATCGGTGGGGTGATTCATCAGCGCACTCTACGGCCCACCGCTAGCCATCAGGGCCGCATTCGCGCCGAGGCCGGCAGCATGGATACCTACACCCTGGATAGCGGTTTTACTGGCCCCATCGGTGATCAGCTGGGCTATGCTCTTAGCCTGGGCGGGGTACAAACCGTGGGTGTGAGCAGTCGCTACGATACCACCGGCGACCGCCGTCCGGGGGATGCCAGTGGCTTTGAGCGTGATGGCTTTCGTCAATTTATTAGCCGCGGCCGCTTAGAATGGCAGGCCGATCCATCCTTGCTTCTCTACGCCGCGGGAGAATGGCAGGCCGGGCGCACGGAATTTGATGGGAATGATGCTTTCTGGATGCCCGATCCCAATGACGATGAATCGGAGACGGATTTCCGCAGCTCACGCTTGAGCGCTGGTGCCCTGGCCGATCTCGCTGATGATCTACAATTACGGGTGGATGGCCTGTGGTCGCAGCAGCTGCGCGAGCAGGAAGATTCGGGATGGTATGATGAATTCCACTCCGATCTCTGGCATGGCCAGGCTCAGCTCACCTGGCAAATAATGGAAGCCTTAAGCGCTGATCTGGGTCTTGAGGCCAGCCGCGAGGTCGGCCGTTTTATTGCTGATCCCAATGGCTCTTCTCAGGATTTTCGCGGCACGAATCATATCTACGCGGCGTGGACCGCGGCCACCATAGAAAGCCATGGCGCCAGCCTGCGCGGCTCCCTGCGCCATGATGAGCACCAGCGCGAGGGCGGCGCCACCACCTATAGTCTGCACGCTGGCTATTGGCTATGGCCGGAAATACTGCGCCTTTCGGCCAGCCATGGCAGTAGCTTCCGCGCCCCCACCCTCTTTGAATTGTATGCGAATAATGGCAATCCTGATCTAGAGGCGGAAACCTCGCGCAATTTTAGCGCCGGCATTGATATCCATCCCCACCCCTGGCTGCACCTGGAATCCCATTATTACCGCACCGATTATCGGCGGCGCATCGAGTGGGGTTTCCCCACCTATCTCAATGCCAGCGATGACCAACGGGTGTGGGGCCTGGAATTCCGCGCCACCCTCAGCGATCCCGATGCCGGCTGGCGCCTTTCGGCCTTCGTCAATCCCCAGCGTTCTGACGATGGGAATGGTGAGGACATCCTGCAAACCCCTCGTCTGATTGCCGGTGCCGAAGGTGCGGTCACCATCGGCTCGGTGCTTTTGAGTGCTCAACTGCGCCATATTGGCAAGCGCTATGATTTTGGCTTCCCAGAGCCTACTGAAGTCGATGGCTTTACCCTGCTCGGCGCGGCGGTGAGTTGGCAGCCGCAGCCGGAATGGGAGCTCTACCTGCGTGGCGAAAATTTGACCAATGAATATTATGAAGAGGTGTCCGGCTATGGCACCCCCCGCGCTTCGGTTTACGGCGGGATCATTTGGCGTTATTGAAGGGTGGTGGCGCATTGTTCAGTCAAGCTAGGCCCCATGCTATGACCATGGGCACCATCGCCGTTTACGGACTCCTGTTCTCCGGCCTGGCGCTGACGGTGCTGGCCAGCCTGGTCTTTGGGGCGGGTTCCTTACGCGATGACGCTTTGGCCAGTGTTTTTTTGTCCTTGCGCGCCCAGCGTTTGGCGGCGGCGGCGGTGGTGGGGGCCGGCTTAGCGGTGTCGGGGGTATTACTCCAGGGCCTTTTTCGCAACCCCCTTGCTGACCCCGGCATTATCGGCACCAGTGCGGGGGCTGTATTGGGTGGCATGGTCATGGTCTTTGTGGCCGCCCTCGCTCCCGCCCTTCTGCCCTTGCCGCCGGCCTTACTGCTGCCCCTGGGGGCTATTCTCGGGGCGATGCTGAGTTTGGCCCTGCTGCTGGCGGTGGCCAAGCGCTGCCGCGATACCACCAGTGTACTTCTCTGCGGGGTCGTGCTGGCGATGTTTTTAGCCGCCATCGGGGCTGGCTTAAGCGCCTGGGCCCAGGGTTATTGGGAGCTTTCGCGGGCCTTAATGGCCTTTTCCCTGGGCGGTATTGAGGGCAAGGGCTGGTCTCAGGTGGCGGTGGCGGCGCCCTTGGTGGTGGCGCCGCTACTGGCCGCCTGGCTGTGGTGGTCAAGGCAATTGGATGTGCTCTTGAGCGGCGAGGACGAAGCGACGAGTCTCGGCGTTGATCTCGCCCGTCTGCGGCGCTGGATGATTATTTGGGCCACCCTGGCGGTGGCTGGGGCGGTGGCCATTGGCGGCGCCATTGCCTTTGTTGGCCTGATCGTGCCGCATCTGTTGCGTTCGTGGATGGGCCCTGCGCATCGCTTATTGTTGCCCGCTGCCGCCCTCGGCGGCATGCTCTTTGTCATGCTCTGTGATCTTCTGCTGCGGCTCATTCCGGCGGCCAATCCGGTGCCCTTGGGGGTGGTCACCGGTTTGCTTGGAGCGCCCCTCTTTGTGGTACTTTTGCTGCGTTCGCGCCGGGAACTCTGGACATGACCGCGGTCCTAGAGTTTTCTCAGGTGGTGGTGCAGCGAGGTGGTTTTCGCATTGTCGATACCGTCAGCGGCCGCCTGGAGGCAGGTCAAATCCTGGCTCTACTCGGGCCCAATGGCGCCGGCAAAACCACCTTGCTGCGGGCTGCCTTGGGCATTGAGCCCATTTCCTCGGGACAGGTGTTCATCCAGGGACAGCTTGATCTATCGCCCCGTGATCGCGCCCGAGCGGTGGCCTATGTGCCGCAGCATGGACGTCTGAGCGCTGGGCTTTCGGCCCGCGAAGTGGTTGAACTGGGTCGCTTTCCCCACCGTGGGGAACGCTTTGGACTGAGCCGTTACGATGCTCAGGTGGTGTCTGAAGCGATGCTGCGCTGTGATTGCGCTTACCTTGATCGGCGGCCCTTTCGCGCCTGTTCGGGGGGAGAGCAGGCCCGCTTATTGATTGCTCGGGCCCTTGCCACCGAGGCTCCAGCCCTGCTGCTTGATGAACCGGCGGCAAGTCTGGACATCGGTCATCGCTTGCAGCTTTACCATCTTTTGCGTCTCCTCGCGGATCAAGGCAAGGCGATTATGATGGCCATGCATCACCTTGAGGATGTGCTGTCCCTATCCGATTCTGCCATGCTGATGAATTGCGGCCAGGTGGTGGTGGCGGGCCCTCCGGCAGAAGTGCTGCAGCCTCAGTATCTGGCCAAGGTCTACGGGGTGGCAATGATTCCTGGAGCAGGGATGGGTTGGCGATTGCAGAGCGAAACCCCAGGAGGGGGCTAATGGCCTACCGCGATGCCCTGTTACTGATCTCTGCCCTGTTATTAAGCGGCCTGGCTGCCTGGCGACAGCTGCCGAGGCCGCAGGCCGCCTTGGCCCCGGGCCTGGAATCCGCCGCCGGGGTAATTGACGCATCGGGGCAATGGATTCCGGCCGGCGACTATCAGCGCATTGCCGCTCTGAGCACCGTAGCCTGCCAGGTTTTACCAGATCTCATTAGCCTCAATCGCATCGTTCTGGTTAGCTATTGGCACCAGCGCCACGCCCGCAGTGCTTTTCGCACCCAGGGGATACCGGTGATCGAAGGTGCCGACCAGATTGAGATCATTCTCGCCGCCCGGCCAGATTTGGTGATCATTAATAATTTCCAAATGCAGCCGGCGGTGGTTGATCGGCTGCGGCGTTTGGGCCTAACGGTTTTTGATCTCGGTGGACTCGAGGGCCCGCCAACGCTTATCCCAAATATTCGTGATCTCGCCACGGTGGTCGGTGAGGCCGAACGTGGGGCGCGCCTGGCTCGGCAGTTGCAGCAGCGCTTAAGCATGGTGGCTGCCCATGTGCCGGCGGACCAGCGCTTGCGAGCTATCTATCTCGACCGCCACGGCGATCAGCTCATTGGCGGCACCGAGGGATCATCCTTCCATCATCTTTTGCGCTATGCGGGACTCGAAGACGTGGCTGCTGGACGGGGGCTTTCTCCCTGGCCGCAAATCCGTGCCGAACAGCTTCTCCAATGGGCCCCCGAGATCATTGTCACCAGCGCCGGGATGGCAGAGCACATACCGTTGCTCCCGGGACTTCGCTCCCTGGAGGCGCGCATTGTTGAGCTTCCCCGCGGTTTTGACAGCACCGGTCCGGAGATTCTTGAGCACGTCGAAGATCTTTTTCAGGCCGTATACGGAGAGCTGTAAAAGCCTAGACCAGGGATCTATTGAAGCTGATTCTCAGCTGCTATACTCGCGTCCATGAAAAGCAAACTACGCGAAGAGCTTGATGCCCTGCGTTGGAGCTTGGGCCTAGCCCTTGGCCCTAAGACTGGGCGCAGCCCAAAGCTTCGCACCCGCGCTGGTTGTGGTCGTTGCAAGGGGGCCTGCGGCGCTGGCGGCTGCGCCCGCCGCCGCCGCGCGATGAAGGCTGCGGCGGAGGCAAGCGCCGTGGTGACTCCCCCGGAATCACCCCGGTAGCCCCGCGCAAACGGCCTTAGGGCCGAATGCATCCAATCGGCTGGCTATCTACTTTGAAACCCTGCCGGTGTATTCACGGGTGCGGGTATCGATGATAATTTTCTCACCGATGTCGATAAAGGTGGGCACCGAAACCACAGCACCGGTATTGAGGGTGGCCTCTTTCATCACTCGGCTTTGGGTATCGCCTTTTACTGCGGGTTCCGTGTAGGTCACTTCAAGGGTAATCGTATTCGGCAGGCGAATGGCGATGGGGTTGCCATTCCACAGAGTCACTACGCAGGAGGTATTCTCGAGAAGGAAATCCTTGCTGCTGCCAACCGCCTTGGCCTCTACAGAGATTTGATCGAAGGTGGTGCTGTCCATAAAGACAAAGCCATCGCCGTCCTGGTAGAGGTATTCCATATCGGTGTCAACCACATCCGCGGTTTCAACCTTCTCGCCAGAACGCAGGGTTTTCTCCAGCACATTGCCGGTGAGCAGATTCATTACGCGTAGTTTATAAAAAGCCGCACCCTTGCCGGGTTTCACAAAGTCAACATGCTGACAGACGTAGGGCTGGCCGTCGAAAAGGACGCGCAGGCCGTTTTTGAGTTCGCTGGTATTGATCGCCGCCATGGGGAGATATCCTCACTAATTGCTGAAGGTTACAGTCTGTGGGTGGGCCGGTAAGGGGTCTGCCCCAACCGCGGTGGGAAACCATAACCATGCCCAATAGCTTGACCAGTGCCGCCTCTTGGCGGGAGGAATTCGCACAGGCAGTGCGCGAGGTCGATGAACTCTGGCGTCTCCTTGATCTCCCCGTCGATGATCTTCCTGGGGCCCGTGCAGCGGCCGAAGATTTCCCCCTTATGGTTCCCCGTCCTTATTTGTCGCGCATACGCAAGGGGGATCTGCAAGATCCCCTGCTTTTGCAGATGCTACCGCAGGGTCGAGAACGGGATTTTGTCCCGGGTTATGACGACGATCCCGTGGGGGAGTCCTTGGCAACCTGCCAACCAGGGCTGCTGCGCAAATATCACGGACGGGCGCTGATGATTTGCACCAGCGCCTGCGCCATTCATTGTCGCTACTGCTTTCGCCGTCATTACCCCTATGCAGAGCGGCCCCGTGGTCCTGCTTGGTGGCAGCCGGCCCTGGCAGCGATCGCTGCTGATCCCAGTGTTGAAGAGATTATTCTCTCTGGCGGCGATCCCTTAACTTTGCCCGATAGCGAACTGGCTGCCATTGCCCAGGCTGCGGCCTTGGTTCCTGGGCTTAAACGCTTACGAATCCATACCCGTTTGCCGATTATGATTCCTCAGCGAGTCTGTCCGGAATTGCTCGCTTGGCTCAGCGATCTGCCGCTGCAGGCAGTGATGGTGCTGCATGCCAACCACCCTAATGAAGTGGATGCTGAAGTGACGGCAGCCTGCCGCCGTTTGACTGCGGCAGGCATACCCCTACTGAATCAAGCGGTGCTATTGGGTGAAATCAACGATTCGGCATCGGTGCAGTTGGCCTTGGGTGAACGCCTCCTTGCGGCCGGCGTCATACCCTATTATTTGCATGTCCTGGATCGGGTGGCGGGGGCGGCGCATTTCGCTCGCTCCGATGATCAGGCCCAAGCCCTCATGGCCGAGTTGCACCGTATTGCCCCCGGGTATCTGGTGCCTCGACTGGTGCGAGAGGTTCCCGGCGAGACCGGCAAGCGCTGGCTATGGCCGATGGCGGAGAATTGAGGCTATGTTCTGGGTGGCGCAGGCATGTAGCAATTTTCATCCTTGTCTCGACGGTCTCTCGACTATGTTCCTAGCCTATAGCGAGGTAGACTAATGCGCCGCATTCAATGTACGTCTTCACAATCTCAGATGGCGCGAAGGTGGTTGTTTGCGCCCCTATCTCTCATAACGCTCCTGCTTTTGGCGGTAAGCCTAACGCCAAGGTTAGATGCAGCAGAGCGCACGGCTGATGGCGTTCTGCGTTGGCGGGTTTTGGCGGATCAGGAATCGCGCATCAGCTTCCGCATTCCTTTCACCTATGACATCCCCGACATGTATCACCCCGGGGTAACCCGCGAGCGACGTGGGCGCCGGGCCACGGTGACGGGCGAAGAAGCTGCTGGCTTAACACCAGATCAAATTCGCGCCCTTCTGCAGCAGCGCCTGCGCAATCCAGAAACCAGTCGCGTAGATTACGATATCGAACTTTTCTTTCGTCCGCAGGCTGACTTAGGGCCCCTTGCCCAAGCTGAACTAGGGGCGGCGGCCGAAGCTATTAGCGGCGTTTCAGGTCTCAGTTGGCAAGCATTTGACTACTATGATCTCAGCGACAGTAGGCCCCAGGCCACCGCCAATTGGGCGCCTCGAGGTATTACCGCCCAGCTCGGCATAAGCGGTACCCATAGCGCCCTGGCCTTGCGCTACGCCCAGGGCATTGCCGTGGTGGTGTGCACCGGCAATCTCGATGCCCATAACAACCGACATATCCTCGATACCGTCGAAGTCATGGTAGAACAGCGACGTCAGCTGCACACCTTCCGTCATGGCACTGCTGCCCGGGGCATGGTGATAGACCATAGCGGCGCGATTATCCGCCCTCCGAATGCTGAAAATTCCAGAATTAATGAAGCTTGGGCCATCGAAACGGCGAATTATCACATTATTTCTAATGTCTCTCCCCGTCATTTGCAGCAATATGCCAGCATGATGGAGGTGCTCTATGATGCCTACCATCGCACCTATATGCCGGATCGCATGCCGCCCTTTAAGATGGAGGTAGCGGTGTGGAGCAGTCAGGGTGAGATGGTGCGCGCCGCTGGCGCCATTGGCATAGGTCCGATTCCACCAACCGTACTGGGCTTTTTTTCGCCGACACTGCTCAATATTATGGCCTATGAAACGGGTCCCCGCAGGGATAATTTTAATACCTTTGCCACTCTCGCGCACGAAGCCAGTCACCAGTTCCTACATGTTGCATGCAATGGTTCTGCCCATGTGCCCACCTGGATCAACGAAGGGTTGGCGGTGTATTTCGAATCGAGCTCCTACAATAATGGCCGTTTGAATATTGAGATACCCCGCGAGCGGGTAGCTTTACTACGCCGCATATATCCCCGCAATAATAACCGCATGTTATGGCCTCCGGATCGCTATCTCAATCATTATGGTCATATTCCAGGTGAAAATTACGGTGAGGTTTATCTGAAGACGCACTTCTGGATTTTTGGCGTGCGCAATGGCCGAGAACGTTTCCAACGCTATTGGCGGGCTCTTTTAGCCGGTGAAGATGGCACCGAAGCCTTCGAGCGCATTTTTATGGCCGATCTTATCCAGCGCTATGGATCCCGCGCTGCCGCCCTGCGCGAAGTGGAAAATGCAGTGGTCAACCACCTCGGCAATTTACGCTAAGCTGCTGCGCCATTGGCCAAGGGCGCAGAAACCCTTGTCTATGCTCTATTTCCCAATTGACGCAGAGGTCAGTCCTCGCGCTGAGGGTTGCTCATTACCCAGGGGTCGTGGTAGGCGGGGGCAGGCAGGTCTTCGATGGTGAGACGGTGATTTTCATTGAGTTCAGCAAGGGTGCGTTCATCGGCGGTAATGGTGAGCACCACCTCTTCACCATCATAATCTTCTTCGATCACTTCGCAGCGGCCGCGTAGAAAGGCATAGAGCGCGCCATCGGAGGCATGGAAGCGGGCTCGATAGCGCTTTTCGCGGGCATTGACGAAGGAGAGGATGGCGGATTTAAGCTGCTCCAAGCCGTCGCCGTTTAAGGCGCTTACCATGACTGATCCCGGGTAACGATGACGGAAGGCCAGGGTGAGGGTGGGGGAGTGAGGTCGGTCGGCCTTGTTGAAGACGTGAATCGTTGGGATCTCAGCCGCACCGATTTCCCGCAGCACTTCCTCGACCGCTTGAATGTGTTCCTCCATGCCTGGGCCAGATGAATCGACGACATGTAAAAGCAGGTCAGCTTCGATTACCTCCACCAACGTGGCATGGAAACTGGCCACCAGTTTGTGAGGGAGATTGCGGATAAAGCCAACGGTGTCAGACAGCACAATTTCGTGCCGGTGATCCAATTCAAGGCGGGCAGTCCGGGTATCAAGGGTGGCGAAGAGACGATCTTGGGCCAATACTTCAGCCTGGGTTAGGGCATTCATCACCGTTGACTTGCCAGCATTAGTATAGCCGACTAAGGCCACTTTTACGCAGGAGTCTCTTTGTTGAATGGTGCGGTCTTTCCGCTCTTCGATGACTTTCAGTTTGGATTTAAGCTCACTAATGCGTAAGTCCACCAAGCGACGGTCTGTCTCGAGCTGTTTTTCGCCGGGTCCGCGCATATTCATGCCGGCCTTAATGCGGTCGAGGTGGCTCCATAGGCGCTTGAGGCGCGACCGGTTGTGCTCAAGTTGTGCGAGCTCCACGGCCAGCATACTTTGGTGGGTCCGCGCATTTTTGGCAAAGATGTGCAAGATCAGAGCCGTATAGTCCACCACCTTGACTTCGAGAAGCTTTTCCAAGTTGCGCTCTTGGGAGGGGGTAAGGCTGACATCGAAGATGACTTCTTCAGCGGCGTGGTCTTCAACCAAGTCCCAGATTTCCTTGGCCTTGCCGCTGCCAATATAGGTGGACTTAACCGGTCGATTGAGGTGTTGGCGGGCTACTGCTTTGACCTCACAGCCAGCAGTATCCAGGAGGGCCCGCATCTCATCTTCGCGTTCACCCTCAAGGTCTCGCTCGCTGGGTGGCACGGTAAGCACTAAGATAACCGGCAGCAGACCTTCGTGCTCTACCTGTTGTCTAGCTTTTCCCGCTGCTTGTGGCGGGGCATGACGATTAACCGATCCCATATGACTCTTTTCGCGGCATACGCTTCTGGTGATGTTCTATGCGGGTACTTAGGCCCCTACCGGGTAGGGCCAAGCGGGTTACCGTTACGGGTAGTGGCTCGGCATGCAGCCCGCACCCAAGTTCTCCCGCTGGCTGCGTGGACATATTTAGGGACGCTAGTGCCCTGTCCACTAAATAACCATCAGAATTCTTTGCGGCGCAGGGCGCCTGCGGCGTTGCGAAAAAGCTTGAAATAGCGCTGCTATTCCTTCGCTTTTCGCGCCTTGCAGCCACCCTACGGCGCGGCGAATTCTTCAAGGTATTTAGTGGACAGGAGACTCGTCGCTGTGAGGTTTTAGGCATCCGCTTTCTCCTCGCGATGGTCGGGAGAAGAAAGGTTGTCGTGCACGGTGATGAGGCCGCTTTGAAAGCTCGTCATGCCCCCATGGTGAGGCGAGACGAGGAGGCCACCCTCTTCATCGATCCCGATGGCATGGCCGCAGGCTTGCCGCTGGCCGTCATCGATGCTGATGCTGCGTCCTTCAAGCCAGTCGCGGCTGCGGAGGCGCTCTAAGAGATGATGCCAACCACCGGCGCGCAGCAGGCCAAGGCCCTCAAGGAGGTAGCGGCGAATCTCAGCCAAGAGCATTCGGGGATCTGATGGTGGTGGGATATAGGTATGCAGTGAAACCGGACGGCGGTGAGAGGCGCTAAATTGGCCTAGGAGATCTGCCGTAAAGTCTGCTTTGAGATTGAGGCCAATGCCCACCGCACAGGGGAGCAACTCGCCGCTGGCGGGCGGCCTTGAACTACCGTAGGCACTCTCACAGAGAATGCCGGCTAATTTGCCATCATCGAGATAGACGTCATTAGGCCACTTGATTCTCGTGCGCAGTCGGTGTTTTGCGGCTACGAGAAGATCGTCTATGGCCTCACAAACGGCAAGGCCTGCCACCAGCCCAGTGAGTGAAGCCTGTGCCATGGGGGCGTCGCCGCGGATGGTGAAGGTGAGGCTACCATCCGGTGAGAACCACTTTCTCCCCCGCTGCCCGCGTCCCGCGCTTTGACGATGCACCCAGGCAACGGTGCCCGGGGCGAGACGATCAAGGTGCTCACGAACCCAATCATTGCTGCTGGGATGGCTTGGGATTTCATGCAGCCAGGACAGGGCGGTGGTACCCAGCATAGGCTACTCAGGATAACGACCATAACCTCGCCCCGGAAATCCGGGCGAGGTTACTGGTCGTATTGACGGGTCTAATCACCGAAGGCCGAGTCCCTGCCATCGCCGCGTTTGCGACGTTGCAGACCGGCTGGCGGCTCACGCAGATTCAGACGCTGAGCCTTTCGGCTTGCAGACGCTTGGTGAGCTTGCGCAGTTCCCGACGAGGGCGTTCGCTGGGCTTGTCGTAGTACATACACTTTTTGATGTCCTTGGTAAGACCTTCTTTTTCACAACGCTTTTTGAAACGACGCAGGGTCTTTTCCAGCGGTTCGCCATTGCGGACTTCAACGCGGATCATAGTGCTCCTTCAAGCTCCGGTGTGGGGCGCGAAGTATGCAAGCACTTCGTCTAAGGCAAGGGAAAGTCTCCGCCGACAGGTACGGCTCGGCCGACGGAGACCGTCTAAGTCAGGGCCAGTCTACTTAATGGAGAGCAGCTCAACTTCAAAGATCAAAAGGCTATTGGGTGGGATGCCCGGCCTGCCTTCACTGCCGTAGGCCAAGTTGGCAGGGATGTGGAAGCGAAACTTGCTGCCCACTGGCATCTTTTGCAAGCCTTCGGTCCATCCCGGAATGACTCGATTGAGGGGGAATTCAACCGGTTCGCCGCGCTCAACGCTGGAGTCGAAGACGCTGCCATTGAGCAGGGTGCCATGATAGTGCACCTTCACCGTGCTCGTGGCTGAGGGCTTGGGCCCCTCGGCGGGGGTGATGACCTCATAGGCAAGGCCGCTGGCGGTTACCGTGACGCCGTCTTTCTTGGCGATATCGGCCAAGTGCTGTTCGGCAGCGGCCTGATTCCTGGCTGCAGTCACGCGATCGCGCTCTTCGCCCTGTTGTTGAAAGGCTTGCATAATCGCCTGCCATTGATCTTGGCTAATCAGCGGGGGTTGGCCCTGTAGGCCAGCGCTCAAGCCGGCCATCGCCAGCTGCTGATCAAAGCCGCCCTGGCTGAGTTGTCCCATAATCTGCTGGCTCATATAATAGCCCATAATGTAGGAGGCGCGCTGCTCAAGGCTGAGGTCCTCAGCGCTCATCCCAGCCCCAGGGGCCGGTTGTGGCAAAGGTTGGGTTTCCTCGGCAATCATCGGGCTTAGGCCCAGGGCGAGGGCGAGACCGCAGGTGAGGAATCGAGAGGCACGGGGAGGAAAACAGGGCATGAGGGCTCCTATGAGCGGGAACGGGTGAATAAAAGTGAAGGGGCCATGGTGGCGCTGAAAGAGTTTATGAAAGGGCCGCCTTGGCAGGGGGGCAGGAGGTGGGTCATGATCTCCTCCGATATCTGGCGGCGGGGATAGGGTGTAGCCGAATGCAGCCCTGCTATTGGGACGACCCGTGGGGTCTGATACTTTCGCAGAAATTTAGTGCCGATGCCATTCTCTGGGCCTGCGGCCAGGGTGGCTCAAAGCTCACCTTGGGTAAGGAATCTCCGCTTCGCAGTGGATGCTTTTAGCGCAAAAGCGCCCTATTCAGGACATTTTTGCTGGCCGATCAGGAGATCGGCGATCCCGGGGGCAAGTTTTTCAGCCGCCCTGGGCCTGCGGCACGGCCACGGAGATGGAAGGTTGCGTGAATCTTGCTTCGCGGATCACGGCTTTGGGGCGTGAACCGAAGGAGCGGGGTTGCCGGCTGGGTCAAGGGCAGGCGTTTTACCGTGCTTTTGTCATCTCTTCATGTTGATCTCTGCGTCTACTTGGGACGAAGCCCCATCGGTGAGATACGGGTAAGGAGGTGTTGGTGTTGAACGATGGCGGCTGGCAATGGCCTCAAGCGCTTCGTAGTGGCTATTATTTCTCGCCGCATTTTTTGCGATCTGGCCCTGGCTGCCTTTCCCGTGGCGGTGACGGCGTTGTTGGCTACCGTGGGAAAACCCTTCAAATTCTTGCACCTCGCGAGGGGCACCCTGCGTTATGGCCATGTCTTCGTCGATCGAAATCCGTGATCCCATCCACGGAAGTATTGATTTAAGCGCTGAGGAAGCGCGGGTTTTAGACCACCCTTGGGTGCAGCGACTGCGCCACATTCGTCAATTGGGCTTTGTTTCCCTGGTCTATCCCGGTGCCGTGCACGACCGCCTACAACATTCCTTGGGCGTTTGTCACTTGGCCGGCCGAGCCTTTGATCATCTGCTCGCGGATAAAAACGGTGCTTTGTCCGGCTTTGATCCCGAGGTGCTGACCTATGCGCGGCGGGTGCTACGACTGGCGGGCCTGCTTCACGATGCTGGGCATGCCGCTTTTTCCCATACCGCCGAGCGCTTTCTCGGGCGAGTTGAACCCTTCCGTCTGCCCGCCGATTGGTATCGCGCTGGGATGATGCCGGCAGGTCGACCTGCCCAACATGAGGATTGTACGCTTTTGGTTATTCACGGTTTAGCCCAATCTGGGGTCATCGCCGAGGACGAGGCTCGTGATATCTGCGCCGTTCTTCATGCGGGTATTCGCCGTAGTCCTCGCTTGCGCCGTTGGGGCTCCCTGGTCTCAGTGCTACGCGCCCTAGTCAGTGGCGAATTAGACGTGGATCGCGAGGATTACCTCCTGCGCGACAGCCATTTTTGTGGCGTGTCTTATGGTATATTCGACCTCGGCCGGCTGCTCGATGCGTTAACCACCATTCCCGGCGAACGCGGCCCTGAGTTGGCCCTAGATGGTGATGGTATCCACGCCTTTGAAGGCCTCCTGCTTGCCCGTTATCACATGTTTTTACAGGTGTATTTCCACAAGACACCGCCGGCCTTCGAATTTTATCTAGAGCAGGCAGTGGCGGCGGGCGAGATTCGCTTTGATTTTCCTGCCGGCCTTCAAGACGTTCTCGACTGTCGCGATGATGTCGTGCATGGCGCTCTGCACACGGCGGCAGCCGAGGGTGGCGAATGGAGCAGACGAATTATTCATCGCGAACCAGCACGCCTTGTCATGCGCGAGCGCGTAGGCGAAGCGGATGGTGATAATAGTTTGAGTTTGCGCGTGCATGCGGCTTTGCAAAATGCGGGTTGCCGCGTATTTACCCGCCATTCCCGGCAGCGCTTTACCAATCTGCATGGCGCTGGTGGAGTCGAGCAGGGGGAAATCCTGCACGGTACCCGACGGGTCCTGGGACGTCGGGTGATACATCCTTTGGCCCACCAATCCCACCTTTTAACCCTCTTTAATCGCCCCATTGATATTCAGTATACCTACGTTTTGCGCGCTGATGCCGAACGCGCTGCCGCCGTTTTAAAGCGATTGGATCTGGATCGATAATGCTCTCAGATGATGATCTTTTGATTGTTGGCTGCGGCCGACTTGGAGCAGGGGTGGCGCTGGCCCGTCCCTGGCGCAGCGTCTTGGGTTTACGCCGCTCGCCGGCATCCTTGCCCCTGCCGCTGATCTACGGCGATGCCGCCGCGGTCGCTACCTACGAGCAGCCGGCATTCGACCGTCCCTTCTCTCATATTCTCCTTACCGCCACCCCCGGTTTGCGCGGCGGTGGCCCAGGAAATCGTCTTGATCAGGCCCTGCGCCTCTTGCACCACCGCTGGCCGCAGGCGCGTATGGTTTATACCGCCTCCACTGCGGTTTATGGTGACGCTGATGGCGCCGTGGTAGATGAGAATGCAGCGCTGAGCTCAGATGGCCGTTCGCCCCAATTGCAGGAGATCGAAGCCGCCGTTAAAAACTTTGCGCAGCATGTAATTTTGCGGGTTGGCGCCATTGTCGGCGCTGATCGTCGTCCTCGTCGCTTAGACCAAAAGCCCTTACAAGTCAGTGGTGATCCCCATCGCCCCTTCCCCTTTATTCATCAAGAGGATTTGCAGCAAGTCATCGCCTACGCTCTATGGGATCGTCGTATGCAGGGGGTCTGGAATTGTGTGGCCCCGCTATCCCTCGATTACGCCGCCTATTACCGTGGCTACCTTGAGCAGGAGGGGATTGACACTTCGAATCTCGTGATCGAAGGCGATGGTAGCCAACAGCCAAACCGCCGCATTGATGCTACGCGCTTATGGCAGCATCTTGGCCCTCAAGCCTGGCTGCTGCCCTGGCAGCCGGGCCCAAGCCGTATTCGCCCTCCGATCTAAGACTTTCTTTACCCGGTGAATGTCGGCTGCCCTGATGTTGTGGGACCCCCGCCTTCCTAATCAATGGACTATGCCGGTGTGGTGCCGGTGTGGTGCCGGTGTGGGACGGTCGATTGGCGATAGGCGTCACCCTTACCCAAGGGTGAGCTTTACCCAAGGGTGAGCTTTGCATCGCCCTGCGTGTTGCCGTCGGCTGCTGGTTGTTTCCTGCTTGCTTAACGGCAGCATGAACGCGATGAGCGGATCTCCATCCTTGAGCAGTCCCGGCGCGCCCTTCCATATTATGACCAAACCCATCGGTCCGATTTGTAATTTGGACTGCGAATACTGTTTTTACTTGGAAAAAGAAGAGCTCTACGACAAGAGCGGTCAGGCCGGTAAAAGTAAATGGGCCATGGATGAAGCCCTTTTAGAGCACTATATTCGCGATTATATCGCCAGCCAGCCGACGGCCGAAATTACCTTCGCTTGGCAAGGTGGTGAACCCACCCTTTTGGGAGTCGAATACTTTGAGCGCGTGGTAGAGCTTCAGGATTGGTACTGCCCAGAGGGAAAAACCATTCATAATGCCTTTCAAACCAATGGCACCTTGGTGGATGAGGCTTGGGCAGAATTTTTCCGTGACCACGGTTTTTTGGTGGGCCTCTCCATCGACGGCCCCCGAGAATTGCATGACCGTTATCGCGTCGACAAAGGTGGTAAGGGCACCTTTGACAAGGTGGTTGCTGCCGCGGAATTGCTCAAACGCTACAATGTTGAATTCAATACCCTAACCGTGGTTAATCGGGCCAATGCCAAGCATCCCCGTGAAGTCTATCGCTTTCTGCGGGATATTGGCTCGGGCTTCATTCAATTCATACCCCTTGTCGAGCGCGCTCCAGAGCAGCCTTCAGGCCCCCATAGCCTCAAGGGGCCGCCCCAGACCGAAGGCTTAGACGGCGTAGTTTCTCCTTGGAGCGTTGGCTCGCAGCAGTGGGGTGATTTCCTTAGCGGGGTTTGGGACGAATGGATCAAGGCCGATGTCGGCCGCGTTTATGTAAATCTTTTTGATGTTCAATTAGGGCTGTGGGCCGGTATGCCCTCGAGCATGTGTGTCTTCGCTGAGGAGTGCGGTTCGGCAGTGGCGATGGAACACAATGGAGATCTTTATTCCTGCGATCACTACGTCTACCCCGCCTATCGCCTGGGCAATATTCAGGAACGAAGCTTGGGTGATATGTTGCGCAGCGAGCAACAGCAGGCCTTTGGACGAGATAAGCGCACGAGTCTCCCCGGTCAATGTCAGCGCTGCGAATATCGCTTCGCCTGCCATGGCGAATGTCCGAAACATCGTTTTCTGCACGACGAGCAGGGAGAACCAGGGCTCAATTATCTCTGCCAGGGGTATTTAAAGTTTTTCCGTCACGTTGAGGGGGATATGCGCCGCATGGTGGACTTACTGCGGCAGCAACAACCGCCAGCGATGATTATGCAGATCAAGGCTGAAGAGCGCAATCGCTTCCGTGGGGTGGGCCCTAATGAGCCCTGCCCCTGCGGATCTGGCCGTAAATTTAAGCGCTGTCATGGCCGGCCTGGGTGCTAAGGCGCCCTCGGCAATTTCCCGCCGCGAGAAGGGATTGCAGGTCAAGCGCCTGCGAAAACAAGGGCGCTCTTAACCAAGGGCGAAAAGCTACCAAGAGCGACGCTGATTGCGCGGACGCTTGGCCAGGGGTTGGCCAAGGATTTCGGTGAGGATAATCGCCTGGCGCAGGGCGCCGGGCTCCTTGAGGGAATGACGCAGGGCTTCTAAGCCAATGGCGGTGCGCTGGGTATCGGACTGTTGTTGGCGCCTTTGCTGGAGTTGACGTTCGCGCATGGCCTCGTCGAGGCGGCGCTGGGCCTGCTTTTTCTGGCGCTGGGCCAGGCCGGCCTGGTCTTTTAAACCCTGGGTGCGGCGGGCCTCATCTTGGATGCGCTGGGTTGCCGCCGCCGCCTGCTGGCGACGGGCGGCTTCGATATCCCCACGGCGGCGTTCGCCGCCATCGCCATACAGTTCCCCGCGTTGGCGGGTCGGCGATTCACCACCGCGGGCAGGAGGGGGCTGGGGCTGCTGTGGCCCGGCCCCTTCCCGCTGCCCTTGGCGCTGCTCTGCAGGCTTGCCCTGGGCTTCGTCCAGGGCCTCCTGCAGGCTGCGTTTAATCTCGTCGAAGAGTCCCATGGATTTAGCTATCGCCGCCGATGTCGCTCTTCTTCTCGGGATCGGCGATGGATTCGCGCATCGAGGTGTCGGCCATCACATTGCGCATATTGTAGTAATCCATTACCCCGAGGTTGCCGCTGCGGAAGGCATCGGCCATGGCCTTGGGAATCTCGGCTTCGGCCAGCACAACCTTGGCGCGGTTTTCTTGGACCAGGGCCACCATTTCCTGT
>REDX01000214.1 GCA_007695355.1 Planctomycetota bacterium | reverse complement strand
AGAGACGCTGGCCGGGGCTTGGGCTTGGGCTAGGTCTGGGCCCGGCCCCTACAGCTCCGGCAGGGGAAAGTCGTCGTCCAATTGCTGCAGCCAATCCTGCAGCATGGCGTGCAGCCGTTGGCGCTGGGGGAGGTAGCGCTGCTGCCATACCATATTGTGCATTTCAAAGGGGTCTTCGCGCAGGTGGTGCATGAGCAAGGGGGCGTGGGGAATGCAGACGTATTTCCAGCCGTCGCGGGTGACCACCCCCCGCCACTCGCGGTCGATACTGCCGGGGTGTTTTTTGCGTACCAATTGATAAATAAAGGCTGACTCGGGCTCAGGGACCGCCGTGGTCTCCGCATCTTTGCGCCACAGCGCGGAGTAGTCGTGGCCGGGTAAATGCTGCGGCGGCTGGACGCCGCAAAGGCCCAAGGTAGTGGGCAAAATATCAACGCTGCACAGGGGCGCATCCACCACCCCGCTGCGGTGCTGTTTGTAAGGCACCTGACCGCTGATAATAAAGGGGATGCGGATGCTTTCTTCCCAGGGGCTGGATTTCTCCCGCATGCCATGGCTGCCGTGCATGTCGCCGTGGTCGGCGAAAAA
Organism: Planctomycetota bacterium; assembly: GCA_007695355.1. Lineage (GTDB taxonomy): Bacteria > Planctomycetota > UBA11346 > UBA11346 > UBA11346 > REDP01. Next base: position 3,878 of record REDX01000214.1, on the reverse strand, counting down.
CATCAGCACCGTGTCCTCGGCCAGGCCCAAGGCGCTGAGGGCTTCACGGATGCGACCAATATTGCCATCGAGATTTTCGATTTGCGCATAGTAACCGGCAAGGTCGCGGCGGGATTCCTCCTCTATGCGAGGAATGGCCGGAACATTGGGGCGCAGGGAAATGGTTCCGGGGCGATGCCGCGCCTGATCGGCGGCGGGGGCCACATAGGGACCGTGCGGTGGCTGCACCGAGAGCACGGTAAAAAACGGCGTCGTATCGCCGCTGGCCCGGGCCTGGGCCGCGCTACGCAATTGCTCAATACAGAGATCGGTGAGGGCATCGGTCTCATAGCCAGGCAGACGATAGCAATCAATGGCCGTGCCATCGGCGCGGTGACCATGCACCCAGCAGTCATACTGACTGTTATTGTTTTCATAGCCGATCCACGAGTCAAAGCCGCCCCGCCGCCCGCGGGGGACGATATGCTTATCAGAAGGCTCGGAGGGGCCATCAAGATGCCATTTGCCAATATAGTTGGTGCGGTAGCCGGCGGCACCCAGCATGGTGGCCGCGGTGGGCAGGCTGGGATCCAGGGCCTCGGGGGTGCGCCGCACGGCGTTATGGGCATGCAGTCCGGTGAGTAAACTGCCGCGAAAGGGCGTGCACCAGGGGCAGTTGGACAGGGCCTGGGGAAAGTGCAGCCCCTGGCGCGCCATAATGTCCAAATGCGGCGTGGCCACATTGGGGTCGCCGCTGATCCCCAGGGCCTGGGCGCGATGCTGATCGCCAAATATCCACAGTACATTGGGCTGCTGGGCCATGCTCCGCTCCTACTGCTGCCTGGATAAAAAGAATGCCAGCAGCACCCTGCGCCATCCTCTCCCCAGCCAGCACTACCTGATAACGACGCCAACGGTGACGGTGATCACCCCTCATCGCCTGAAGGAAGTCCACCACCCGACGCCTTTGGTTTGATGAGCCAGCCTAGCGCTACCCAGCGGCGGCACCAGCCGGAAGCAGCACGCCAGGTTCAACGCCGCGGCCCCAGACAACCAGGGAAAAACCCAGGCCGCAGGGGCCGCTATCTCATCCATACCATCCGACTGAGGGAGCGCTTAGTCTACCGGAACGACCTTTACGCGAATGGTGCCTTCACCGCGATGCCAGCGGGAAAACCGGCTGCCGCGATGCATGTGCATGGATATTTGCCGCGCCGGACCTTCGATAATTCCGGGTCCGTGCATGGTGTCGTCGACATCAATCACCAGCGAGCCCCGGGCAAAGTTTTCATTCATATACTTGGTGCCACCCTTGTAGGTGTGCTGGGTTTCGGTAGAATAACTATAATAGGTCCAGCGGTCTTCGGGGTGGGGGACCACCCGCATCTTTTGCCCGGGGCGCAAGGTAATATTGACCGAATTATCCCGGGCCGCATTGACCGTCACCACCTGGCCGGGGACTCGCTCCCAATCGGCGGCGCTGAGCCTATTCCAGTTGGCATCGGTCAGGGGAATAGTGGGGGTGATCTCGGCAATGCGCCGCTGCGCTGTGGTTTTGGCGATGCCGGTGAGATCGCTCTCGGCTTGTTGATACCTATGCAAGGCCCGGCGGCGCATGGCGAGATTACGCTGATTATCGCGCTCACCAGAAACCAATGCGTCCCAGGCCCGGGCCACCTCGTACTGCTCTTGGGCATTGCGAGGATTGGCCCGCTCCATCTGGGCCAAATTGCGCCAGCCTTGGTCAGAACCCAACACCAGCATTTCCAGGCCCATTTCGGTGCGCTCGGCCTCAAGCAGATAAAATTGCCCCACAAGACTATTGGCATCGGCATTGAGGGGATCCTCTAGCAAGGTCAGCATTGCCCGCCCGGCGCTGGACGAACGCATGCGCGAAAGGGCTTGCTGCATGAGGTCAACCGCATTTTGCCCAGTAAAGTCCTCGGCAATTTGGTGGCTGATATCCCACACCAAATGACAACCTCCGCTGTCCCGCGCCAAGTCCAAGGCCTGTGACAATAGGCCATAGCGCAGGCCCACATCGTGATTGGTGCCGCGAGCGGATTCAAGCAACTCCTCGGCTAACTCCCACTGTCTCTGGGTGTCCCGCTCGCGCAGACGAGTACCGAAAAGTTCGCGGATTTCTCGACTGGCGCGACTTTGCTCGCGACGATCGGGCACCTCCAGAGATCCCGATCCCGCATCGACACTGCGGGTAAACAAGGTGTTACGCTGCTCTTCGGCTTTGGCTTCGGCCTCACGCTGGAAGGCTGCCATAAACTCTTGCTGCGCTGCCAGGGATCGCCGTTGGGCATCCACGGCCACTTCGCTGCCGGCAAAGCGCTCGGCCACCTCAAAGTAGCGAATGGCCACCAAAAAGTGCTCATCGGAATTATTCTCGGCAAAACGCGCGGCGCTCTCGAAGTAGCGCTGGGCATCGGAGGCATCCACCTCCTCATTCACCACCGCATCGGCAACATCGAAGGCTGCCTCAGCAGCCCGGCGGCGCTCTTCGGGATCTCCCGCGCCACCGCGCGCCAGGTAATCTTGAATCTGATCGCGATTCATGCGCTTACGCGCCCAGTAGAGGCTGGCCTGCACCTGGGTGACGCTATCCCAATCTTCTAATTCGCGGTAAATATCCAGGGCGCTGGCCATGGATATGGCACCGTCAACGAGCCTCGTGGGATCATTATCAGCCGCTTTGAGATGTTCAATGCCTTGTCGTAGATGGCCATCGGCTTCACCTTGGTCTGCACCCCACAGTTGGCCTGCACCAAGGGTCAGCAGTCCAAGTAAAACCGAGAGGGAAAGGGGCCTAAGGAACCAGCGCATACATCGCTCCTTCAATGGAACACATTGCTATAAAAGGGGATAAGACAGAAACCGTCACCTCCGAGTGCTATCTGCAAAACGACTGCAGTGCCGCGGCGGCATGTTATACACTCAGCGACTAGGCAGGCAACAAGTTATTGCGTCCGACCATAGTACTACCTGTAGCATGCAACTATGGGTTGTCAAGCCTTGGCCTATATCTGCGGAAACGATAGGCCCAGGAGGGGCCGGCCTGGATACTTACTTAGCGGCTGGGGGCCTTGAGCCTGCCGCCGGGGCGCAGTTGAGCACCGCCACACGCACCACCAATTGGCTGCCGTAGGGATAGGGCGTGGCCCGGTACATGAGGCGGTCTTCCTCCTGAGTAAAGCTCAGGGACTCATCATTGTCAGCCCAGGCAATGCGCTGCACCGGGGGCAGCTGGCCCAGGATGGTCTGCAGGCCATCGCCGGGCTCGCCCCCGGCAAGGTGGCCATTGCCGCTAATGGTCACCCGGTCCACCAGGTGATAATAGCAATCGCCGTGCTGCAGCAGCACGCTGCCACCGCGCAGGCGAAAACCGTAGGCCGGGCGGGCGTCATACAGGGCAGTGGGGCAGATGGCACACCAGCGACCCACCAACTCCAGCACCTCGCGCTCATAACCGGGGATGGCACCATCGGCCAAGGGGCCGAGATTCATCAGTAGATTGCCCCCCACCGCGCGGCAGGCCACTAGATTGCGGATAATGTCGGCGGGAGACTTGTGCGACAGGTCCCGGGCGCCCACCCCCCAATGACTATTCATGGTATCGCACATTTCCGCGGCGCGGTACTTGGCAGCACCCCGCTGCCGCCGCCGCGCCGGGGTCCCTTGTTCAAAGGTGACCACATCGGTATCGGGATGCCCCTCGGCGCCCTTGGCACCGATGGAGGAATTATTGACGATAATCGCCTCTGGCTGATGGCTACGAATCATGCCGTACAAGGCATCTTCCTGCCAGTCGCGGTCCTTACGCGCCCAGTTGCCATCAAACCAGAAACCATCAACCCGACCATAGTGCTGACATAATACAGCTACCGAAT
>REDX01000175.1 GCA_007695355.1 Planctomycetota bacterium | reverse complement strand
CATGCGCCAATGTGCGACACATACCTACGATGCGATATTCATGGACATACAACTCCCTGATATTGATGGCTATCACTTAACCCAAGCTTTGCGTGAAAAATATCCCCACCTCATTGATACCCCTGTCATTGCCATAACCGCTAGCTCTGACTCGGAAAATGAACGCCGCTGCAAATCCGCCGGGATCACCGCGATTGTATGCAAGCCGATCCGGGCTGAATACCTTGCCGAGACCCTGCTACAGGCCCTTAATCTTCCCAAGTCCTAGAAACCTTAGATTGGTTGCGATGCCTGCGATTGTTGCGCGCTCATCGTCATAACTTCCGCAGTCAGTCGATAAACCCTCTGTTCCCTTAAATAGGCATACCCATTGTCTATGCGTGGACCCAATAATGGCAAATCGCTGGATCCCAGCATTACGGCAGCTCATATTCACGCTTCCTGCCTTACTGAGGGAGCCTTGCCATGCCGCGAATCGCCATCGCCATTGACCCTACCACCGAAACTGTCGGCCGCTTTGGTCACGGTAATGGTTTGATCGTTGTTGACGATCAAGGCCGTATTGAGCGCCGGGCCACCCCCAGCCAAGGCTGCTGCGCTAGCCATGCGGCGGTCATTCATGATTGCGAATTGCTGATTGCCAGCGGCGTTGGTGGTGGCGCAACCCGCCACCTTGAGGCCGCCGGCGTGAAAATTCGCGCCGCCGCCGTAGGATCTGATCCGGCCCTAGCGCATCAACAGGCCCAAGAACTGCTCGCCCTATCCAGTAGTCCCTGCAATCACCCGACATCTCAGCATCAGTGCACGTGCGCCAAGCATCAAGTCAACTGACGCCCCAGCCCCACCTAGAATTTTGCGGCAGGCAGACAGTCACCCCTTGCAAAATAGCCTAAACTCCTCTAGCAAGTGCATTTAGGCAACGCCAAGGATCTCACAGCGGCCACGAAATCCGCAAAGAATATCGTAGGGTATAGAGCCCGCCCAATCTGCCAATTCAGTGACCGTAATCGCATCTGCACCCTGATCGCCAAGCAGAACCACTGGATCGCCGGCTACCGGAGAGCGGGGGAGATCGGTGACATCAATAATTACGTAATCCATGGTTACTCGGCCAAGGATATTGCAGCGCCTACCGCCCACCAAAACCTGAGCGCCACGATTGCTGCACTGAAAAGGGTAGCCATCGGCATAGCCCACCGGCACCAGCGCTACGACCGAATCACGGGTCAAACGATAGGTGCGATTGTAGCTGACACTATGCCCAGCCGGTAGTTTTTTCACCAAGCTAATGGCGGAAACCCAACGGATGGCCGGACGCAGGCGCACGCCTGCCACTTCAGCGGATTCCACACCGGTCAACAGCAGCCCTACCCGCACCGCATTACATGGCCCCGGGGGGCGAAGAATGGATCCCTCGGAATTGGCACGGTGAATGAGCACCTCTTGATCTATGGGCTGCAAACCTTCAAGAATGGCCTCAAAAATAGCTTCCTGGGCAAGGCTTCCGATGGGATCCAAGGCTTCAGGATAATGAGTGGCAATGCCAACCAGCTCGCTGCCGGCTTGACTGCGGATAAGGCGCCCGAGGGCCACCGCTTCATCGGGGCCGCAGCCTGAGCGCCCCATACCGGTATCAATGGCGAGGTGCAAACGGGCCGGTCGCTGTGGATGGCCGAGGTGGGCAAAATCGAGGATTTCCTCCCGGCTCGACACCCACACCTCAAAGCCACCGGCGACCACCGCCTCGCGCTCGTCCGGCAGCGGAGAACCAAGCAGCATAATTCGCGCCCCAGGCACCGCCGCCGCCACCCGCTGAGCCTCACCCACCGTCGCCACCGCTACCCCAGCGGCACCAGCTTCAATATAGATGCGGGCGCAGCGCTCTACACCCAGGCCATAGGCATCGGCCTTAACCACCGCGAAGAGCCGTCGCGGTGTCACCGCCGCCTGCACTGCCCGCACATTGTGACCCAGGGCCCCGTAACTAATCTCCACCCGATTACGCCAACTCTTCACCGGGCCCCCTCCTTGCGTTGCTGCAAAGCATGGAAAAAACGTTTGCGAGTCGACAGTAAGCGCCGCTCAAATTGCGAACGACTCAATCCAAATATTGAGCTGGCTGAATCATAGCCAATACGAGCTTCTTGAATCATCGCTAAAAGCGCGCGGTCTTCGCTGCCTAAGGAAAGAAAGGCCATCTGCATTTGAGTTTCGGGCTCCATCCATTCGTCTGCATGGGGAGGCTGGGGAATCCGCCATGATTGCGGCAGGGCAGCACGCATGGCTGCCAATTCCCGTTGCAAGAGTTCGAAGAGATTGGCAGCAAAACGATCTCGATCGCGCAGGGAACCCAAGCTTCGCCATGCCCGCTGGAATACCGTGCTCGCTAAATCCTCAATATACTCAGCTTCGATATGAGCAGCAAGCACGGCACAGACCCAAGGCAGATGTCGGGCGACCAAAGCAGAGAAGGCATTGCGGTCTCCAGCAAGGCTGCGCTCTACCAGAGTTCCATCATTTAGGGACATCACGCAAGCATAGACCCAAAGCTAGGCGAGTCCATCATCGCACAGGCGAGGCTGCAAAAGGGGAGTCAGGCTGACCCTTGGCCGCAAGTAAGCTTCAAGCCCATCGCTTCACATAACCCACAGGCGATGGTCTGAGGACAAAACATGCCATTCCTTTACTGTCATCCCCCCACCGCAACCAGCCTAGACTGCCCATCGGCAAGAGACTTGGCGCTCAAACGGATCTGCCAGCTTGTCCCTCTGGCGAAGCGCGTACACCAGGGTCATGACATCGCCCAGTTTCTCCTCGCCATCCCTGGTTGGCCCGGCGATCCAAGTCCAGAAATCCCCATGGCGAAGCAGCTGCCATCGTGGCGCCGTCTGGATGGTGGCCTTTGCCACCACCCTGATGCGCTGGTCTGGATGGCGGGTTATCTACATTCTCATTTTCTTTGGTGCCGTTTTCTATTGGCTTCTGGGACAGCGCACCCGTCGTGGCCTTGTCTCTTATTGGGCGCGCGTGCGGCCCGATGCCAGCTACCTCGATCGCTGGCTGTGGACCTACCAGCACTTGGTTCGCTTTGGGCGAGTGCTGATGGATCGCCAGGTTTTTTATCACCCTGATTTCACGTACTCTGGATCGGGGCTTGTCCCCCTGCGTAAGGCATTGAACTCGGGCCAAGGCTGCATTCTCCTCTCTGCCCATATTGGCAACTGGGAGCTCTCCGCCGCCCGCCTCAATGCCATTAGCCGCGGTCGCGCTGCCATTGTTCGCGTGATCGATGACAACCCGGAATTACGGCGCCTGATCGAAAGCCACATGGGCGATGCCCAGCCAGAACACATCGATCCTCGGGATTTCCTCGCTGCCTCCCTGCGCATCCGAGCTCGTCTCGATCAAGGCTGGCTTGTCTGCATGCTAGGGGACCGCCAGCTGAGCGGCCAAGCCGCCCTGCGCGTCCCATTCTTGGGTGAACCCGCACCCTTCTCCACCGGTCCCTTTCTCGTCGCGGGTCTCACCGGGGCACCTGTTTTTATGGGCTTTTTTATGAAACGTGGCCGGCGACACTACCATGTTGAGGTGGAAGAACCTCTCACCATTACTCTCCCACGCAAGGGTGCAGAGCGAGAAAAAGCCCTAGCCGCAGCAGTTCACCATTGGTCACAACGCCTAGAAGACGTAGTCCGCCGCCATCCCCAGCAGTGGCATAATTTCCATAATTTCTGGCAATAATCAGAACGCCCCGGCCTTTGAGAGACCGGGGGCGCAGGTGAAATCAGAGATGCAGATCGATCAGTTGGCGAGGCCTGCCGCGCGCAGGTAGGCATCGATAATCGGGCCATCGGGGGAACGCACAGTCATGCCCAGGGGGCCAACTCCAGGGCGCACCACATGGCGGGCGGGAACTGCGCCATTGGCGGCGAAGGCGGCACCTTCCTTGCTATCGGCCAGGAACACCCACAGACGTCCATCGCGAATACCGGTAATAAAGCCCTCTTGGGTCACCACGTATTCCTCAATGTAGGCCATTTCCGGACTACGCAGGGTCACACCGCCAGGGCCGGCACCAGGACGCACCACATGGCGGGCGGGGTGGGAACCCTTGGCCATGAATTCATCATATTCAGGGCTGTCAATCTTATAGACCCACAGGCGCTCGCTGGCCTCAACCACATGGAAGCCGGGCTTGGTGCCTAGATATTCGGTAATGTACTTCAATTCGGGGCTGCGCAGGGTGGTTCCCATGGGACCAGCGCCGGGGCGCACCACATGGCGGGCGGGATGAGAGCCGCTTTCCTTAAATGCCGCATGCTCCTTGGTTCCTTCACGATAAATCCAGAAACGGCCATCGGCCTCCACCACTTCAAAACCCGGGCGAGCCATCATATAGGCGACAATATCTTCCGCATCCGGGGCGCGGACGGTCATGCCCGCAGGGCCCACACCAGGGCGCACCACATGACGGGCGGGAGTCGCACCGTTCGCCTTGAAGGCCTTCCCAGCATCGCTATCAGCGCGGAAAACCCACAGCCGGCCATCCTTGACGCCGGTGACAAAACCAGGCTTATCGAAGGGCGAAGCGGCAGTGCTGGTCGAAGCGGTGGCAGTGCTGGCACTACTGCTGCCAGCGTCACTGCGGGCCGAAGAGGCCTCGCAGCTCTGCCCCAAAAAGAGGGCCGCCGCGAATACGGCAGGGGCAAGAAGGGATCGGTTAAAGATGTACATGGGAACTCCTTGGTGGGTGAATATGGCTGGTCGGGGGAAGGGCCTATGCGCTCAGCCGAAACGGCCGGTAACATAGTCGGCCGTCTCCTGCAAGCGGGGCTTGGTGAAGATGTCTTCGGTGGGCCCGTACTCGACGATATGGCCGAGGTACATAAAGCTGGTGAAGTCGCTGGTCCGCGCCGCCTGCTGCATATTGTGGGTCACAATCAGCACCGTGTATTCACCCTTCAAGCCCTGGATAAGATCTTCGATCTTTCCCGTGGCGATGGGGTCCAGGGCCGAGCAGGGCTCGTCCATGAGCAGCACTTCTGGCTCGGCAGCGATGGCGCGGGCAATGCAGAGGCGCTGCTGCTGACCACCGGATAGACCAAGCGCACTTTGGTGTAAGCGATCCTTTACCTCGTCCCAGAGGGCTGCACCGCGCAGGGAGCGCTCGCATATTTCCTCAAGCAGGGCCTTATTGCGCACGCCATCGATGCGTAGGGCGTAGACCACATTCTCAAAGATCGACATGGGAAAGGGATTCGACTTCTGGAACACCATGCCCATGCGCTTGCGCAATTCGATGACATCCACCCCAGGCCCATAAATGGAATCGCCATTGAGGGTCATATCGCCTTCAATGCGCACCGAATCAATGAGATCATTGAGTCGATTCACCGAACGCAGCAGGGTAGACTTACCGCAACCCGAGGGCCCTACCATGGCGGTGATCTGGCCGCGAGGGATAATCATATTATTATTCCACAGCGCCTGGGCTTCGCCGTAGAAGAGATTAAAATCCTTAATCTCCAAAACCGCTTCTTGCTCCAACACTGCTGGGTGAACTTCCGATGGCGGGTGTCCACCGGCGGCGATTTCTTCGAGACGCGATAATTGCGGAGCATTTGAAACAGTCATCATGGCTTACATCCCTGGGGGTAAAAATTGCGCTGCAGGCTTGCCGTGCAGGGCGGCATGGGCGGGTGAAAAGAGCGGCTAGAACATGGCGCCAGCGAAGCGGCGCTTGAGACGGGCTCGGAGGTACATGGCTAAGAGATTGAGCACCACCACAATGCTTATCAGCAGCATGGTGGTGGTGAACACCATGGGCCGAGCAGCCTCGGAGTCGGAGCTTTGAAAGCCAACATCGTAGATATGGAAACCCAGATGCATAAAACTGCGTTCCATATGAATGGGACCGGTGGGGATCCAGCCCAAGGAGCCAGACCAGTTACTGAAATCCACCGGAAGGTCGGGGGCCAGCTTAACCGCACCCACCAGCATGAGCGGCGCCACTTCACCGGCACCACGGGCCATGGCCAAAATCATACCAGTCATTATGCCGGGCATCGCACGCGGCAGGACAATGCGACGGATGGTTTGCCACTTCGAAGCTCCGCAGGCGTAGGAGCCCTGACGCGATGATCCAGGCACGGCGGCCAAGGCCTCTTCCGTCGCCACAATCACCACGGGCAGTGTCAAAAGGGCCAGGGTTGCCGATGCCCAGAGCACACCGCCACCGGCAAACACCGGGGTCGAACGCTCGGGATAGAAGAAGGCGTCAATGCCACCGCCGACAATGTAGCAGAAAAAACCGAGACCAAATACGCCGAATACAATGGAGGGAACACCGGCCAGATTATTAATCGCAATACGCACCGCAGAGACCACAGGTCCGGTTTTGGCATACTCGCGCAGGTAGAGAGCAGCCAGTACGCCGATGGGCACCACCAGAACGGTCATAATCAGGGTCATAATCACGGTACCAACAATTGCCGGCCAGACACCACCTTCCATATTGGCTTCCCGCGGGTCATGGAAGATAAACTCCCACCAACGGCTGCCATAGATACCCACCGAGGCGAAGAAACCCATCTGATTGGCGGCATAACCGCGTACAATTTCTCCCATCGGCTGATGCTTGGTTTGCCCATCGGCGGTGGTGAGAATTAATTGGTAACGGGCATTTTCTGCGTTCAGAGCGCGCAGCGGTTCCATGACCTTTTCGTACTGAAGATTAAACTCCTCTTGCTCGCGCTCAAAACGCTCCTCAGCGGCGGCCAATTGGGCATCATTAATAGTGCCCCGGCGATGCTCAAGGCGCTGGCGCTGCAAGCGCAGGCGGGATTGCTCCTGGCCGCGATTAATGCGGCCAATGTCCCGCTTCTCTCCGTCCTGGCGCTGCCAGTAGCGGGCGCGCACTTCCGGATGGTAGCGACGGAACATGGCCCAGGCCTCGGCTGGCCCGCTGGCCACTTCTTCGCCATCAATGGTGAAAGCAGTGGGGATGCCATAAAAACGGCCCCACTCCAGGCGCTCGAGCACCACCGCCCATTCGGGAGTCCGTTCCTCGGCCACCATAATATCGGTAACCCAGGTAAAATAGTTGCCCGTTAACTCGGCATTTCCGGTACGCAGTAGGCGGCGATTGGCGTAGCCGTAGGCAGCTTCAATGTCATCACGAATGCGCTGCTGATGTTCTTCCGGAATGGCATTAAAGATATGCTCGCCAGGGCGGAAGGTTTGCTCGCGGGTGGGCTCACCCATATAGGTTTCGCCGGTCAGCGTGGTCACCTCAACGATGGGCGATACCAAGAAGGTACTGGTGCCCATGCGCACCACATAGACCAACATGGAAACAATCATGATCAGACAGATAGCCAAACAGCCGCCGGTAAGCCATACCATAGGCTCGCCCTGGGCGAAAAAACTGGGCCCGCTGCCCAATACCCGCTGGCGATTACGCGTGGGCTTTTTGGATCCAGGCTGAGGAGAAGCTTGATTACTCATGAACCATCCGTTTCCAAGTAAATCCGTTGCTTAAAGGATCCAGAATCGTGAACCCGATGAACGTATGCTGAGGAAGTCGCTGCACGATTAGAGTTCCGCAGCCTTCTTGCGGTAGTGCAGGCGCACCGCCTCGGCAATGGTGTTAATGACAAAGGTCATGATGAAGAGCACCAATCCGGCGAGGAAGAGAATGCGGTAGTTGGTGGAATCCTTGACCGCCTCCATCATTTCTACGGCGATATTCGCCGACAAGGTACGAGCACCGCTAAAGATATTCAGTTCCATAATCGGGGTATTACCCAAGGCCATGAGCACGATCATGGTTTCACCAACGGCGCGCCCAAAGCCAATCATCACCGCCGAGAACAAGCCGCTCATGGCGGTGGGAATAATCACCCGCACAGCCGTTTGCCAGGGCGTTGCCCCAGCCCCCAGGGAGGCCGAGCGCAGAGATTCGGGCACCGCGCTCATGGCGTCATCGGCGATGGTGTAGATAATCGGGATCACCGCAAAGCCCATAATCACACCCACAATCAAGGCGTTGCGCTGGGCATATTGATCCAGGAAGATGCCGCGGCCGTCCACCATGAGGCTGGCGATGGCGCTAAACAGGTACGCAACCACCACCGCCACCAGGCACACCACCAGGAATTTCCCAGCATCGGCAAAGGCCAGCTTGCTCCAGGTCCACTGTTGGGCCCAGGTCGACATGAGCGGATTGATATAGCGGGTCATCAGCACCAGGGAGGCCAGGGCCGCCACCGGCATAAAGAGGATCATCCAACCACCAATGGCCGAAGAACGAAACTGCGGCAAGCTGGCATCCACCGGGAAATCCTGGCGATGGGCACTGAGCCAATCGCGAATATTGTAGGTGAAATTGCGCTCGATGCTGCCATCGGCAAGAACCACTGCGGCGCGCGGATCTTCCACCCAGAACAGCCACCCTTCCACCAGCGGCCCCACCAGCGCCGCCATATATAAGGCGATGGGCAGCGATAAAATCAGAACCAAAAAGCGCCAGCGGGCAATACGCATGCGTACCGGCGCGCTCAGGGTCTGGAATATTTGACTCAGTAAGAGGAAGGTAAATGGCACGGTAAAGAAGGCCATTAAGACCGCCACCACAATATCCTCAATGAACTGCGCTACCACCAAGCCAGCGAGGAAGCCCAAGACCACTGAGGGCAAGCTAGCCATCATTTCAATGGTCGGCTTGACCTTGCTCTTCATCTTCGGCTGCAGGAATTCGCTGGTGTAAATGGCCGCCATAATCGCCACCGGCACCGCAAACATCATGGCAAAGAAGGTGGCCTTGAGAGACCCGAAAATCAGCGGCAGCATGCCGTACTTGCTCTCAAAGTTATCCGTGCCGCCGGTGCTCTGCCAGGTGTGGGTGGGGTAGGAATAGCCCTCGTAGTGCACCTTGGTAAAGAGGGATGCCATGGATGATTCCGGGTGCGGTGCCGACACATCCCACACCTGCACCCGATTACCGGAGATGGCCGCCAAGCCGCTATCGCGGGGATTGAGCACCAAGCGCCCAACGGCCTCCGTATGCCCCGTATCAATTTCTGCAAGGAGGCGCTCGTTGGTGACATTATGCAAGCGCACGCGACCATCGTTATGGCCCACGGCAATGGTGCGTCGGCGCTGGGAGGTGGAAATGGCGGTCACTGCACCAGCACCGTCTCCCGACATGAGCTGCACCGGAGCGAGGGTTTGATTGTCTGCCCCCATGGATGCGTGGAGCTCGCGATCAACCTCGGCGCGGAAGGTATCGGTGCCCATGATTTCCTGCAATACCAATAGGGCTTCTTCATCGTCAACCGTCTCGAGCAAGGGCCGCAGGGATCGCCGCTCATACTCCACCGGACGATCCGGACCCACCCGGAATAATCCGCGCACATTGCCCCGGGAGTCACCGAGGAGCAAAGTGGTACGGCCAATGAGATTACTCACCACGGTCAGCTCAGCGCCTTCGCCGGGTAAAATATCCACCGTCTCGACCAAGGTAATATTGTTGAGACGGCGCGAGTCATAGCGCTGCAAAATGCCTTCACGCCAGATCAAATAGATATTATCGCCGAGTCCGGTAGTGGTTATATAATCCGGCGGCCCGCGGCCCTCGTCGTCGATCACAACCTCGCCGGAGGTGGTGGTGGTATCGAATTGGCGACGCATGCGATTAAAGCGGAGGCGATGCACCTGCACCGATTGGTCGGCAAACATCGCGACAAAGGTAGGGGCAGAGCCATCGCTGGAGTGATCCAAACGGATCACCGGAATATCCATCCCGGTTTGGGTTGGGGGATGGATGGTAATATCGAGGGAGAGCAGACGAATCTGCCGCTCAGGGGTCATCTGCGCAAGAATAGTTCCATGGGTAGCGACTTCGCGCACGCCCAGGGTCTGCAGTTCAGGCGGCGCATCATCGGCATCGATAAACTCAAGTTTGAAGTCGATCTCAGCCCGGCGCACCGTGCCATCTTCGTAGCCGAGCATCACAAAGTTTCCCCGCTGGGGGAAGGACCAGGCGCTCAAGGCCACCCCATCGGGGGCTAAATTATGGGTATCGATGACATCGCCATTATCCATGCGCATAACGCGGATGGTGCCATCGGCAAAGGCGGCCCAACCAAGGAGACTATAGTCATCGAGGGCAATATGGGTAATCCGTCCGGCCTCATCAATCCAAGCCCGGCGTTCATCACTTCGTTCCTCAATATCCGCATTGAGGAAAAGCGGCACCACCACCGTCACCAAAAAAGCACACATGAGAATAACCGCGGCAATGGTGCCAAGGCCACCGGCGGTAATCAGCACATGGGCAACGCGATCTTTAAAGGCCACAGACCAATGGGTTTTCCGATCACGGCGATAGCCGGTGAAGGTCTTCTTTGGCGGCGCCTCGGATTCAGGGGCGTCCTTTGGCAAGTCGTCATTATATTGCTGCGGCATGCGGGGTGCTTTCCGATAAGAAAATTGTCGAAACCTGGAGCCAGCCAAGGATCACATACAGACACACTTTGTGAGGCATTAAGACAACTGGGATTCCGAAGCGCTTGAGCAAAGGGGAAAACTTAGTTGGCTTCATCAGCCCTTGCTACGGCCAATTCTGCGGTCGTTTCCACTTGTCCGACCGGATCCCGAGGAGGGCCTGCGCTCCGGCGGCAAAGCCGCCGGAGCGCAGAACCACTGCTGCTGCCTTAGGCACAGCGAGCTCTTTCAGATACTAGAATCCAGGATCGATACCCACAGCCTTGAGGCTGCGACGGGCGGTTTCGGCATCGACGGGGTAGTAACCATCACGCACCACATCGGTTTGACCCTGCTTGCTGAAAATGTAGCGAATCATTTCGCGACGCAGGGGATCCAGTTCGCTACCCGGACGATAGTTGACATAGACATAGAGGTAGCGGGCTAAGGGATAATCGCCGGTGTAGGCATTCGCGGCCACGGCATCAAAATACTCAGCACCTTCTTCCAGGGCCAGAGGCACGGTACGCACATCAGCAGTCATATAGCCGATACCGGAGTAACCGATGCCGCCAATTTCAGAGGCAACACCCTGAACCACCGAGGAGCTGCCCGGCTGTTCACGCACATCATTGGAGTAGTCACCGCCAAAGAGGGCGACTTCCTTGAAGAAACCGTAGGTACCGGAGGCAGAGTTACGGCCGTAGAGGGCGATGGGGCGGTTGGCCCAATCACCGGTCATACCAGCTTGGCCCCAGCGGGTAATGGCGCTGGAATGGCCGCCACGGCGGGTGCTAGAGAAAATGGCGTCAACTTGCTGCAGGGTCAAACCCTCGATCGGGTTGTCCTTATTCACATACACCGCGAGCATGTCGATGGAGGTTTCGAGGGCGGTGATGGGATAGCCGTTGCGATCCTCAAAGCTATCGAGCTCACTGCCACGCATGGCGCGGCTCATGGGGCCGAAAGCGGCGGTGCCGGCAATCATGGCTGGAGGCGCGGTGCCCGAACCCTTGCCTTCGATTTCCACCTGGACGCTGGGGTACTGACGCAGGAACCCTTCGGCCCAGAGGGTCATCATATTGTTCATCGAGTCGGAACCGACCGAGCGAATGCTACCGGAAATGCCGGACACCGGCTGGTAGTCCGGGAGTTCGGGATCGACTTCAACCGCGAAAGCGGCGAAACTAACAGAACCGACCATGGCTGCGGCAACGATGCCACCGCGGATGGCGGAGAGGAAGCTGGTCATGGAATGACTCCTTCTGGGGTGAGTGGTGCTTTGCTGGACGAGTGGGCTGAAACCTAGGGCAGCGCATGAATCAATTATAAGTTTTATATAAAGATTCCGTTAAGGTCTGTTCCTGGTCTTGCCACGGACTGCCCAACACCGGAAGTGGTGCAGAACGCGCTGACCCTAGGCAGCGGCGACGAGGCCGGCAAATAAAGCCTTGATGTAGATCGATGGGCAAGTGTTCAGCAGCACAGCATCGACTAATGAACACTGACCACAGGCCTAAGGCCCTGCACATGAGCCTGCGCCAGCGCTTGGTGCAGTCGCCGGCTCAGGACAAGGCCGTCCTTGCACCACCGATGACAGGGCATGCACTTGTGACCATGAGCACCTCGCCGCCCCCCCTGATTGTGATCTGTGCCGTTGGCCTCAGTCCTGAGCACATCGGCTCGGCCACCCCGTGCCTGAGCGCCCTCGCCAGTCAAGGCTCGCTGCGTCCGCTGAGCCCCAGCCTACCGGCGGTCACCACCACCGGGCAAACCACCATGCTCACCGGCGTGGATCCAAGTAGCCACGGGATTGTGGCCAATGGCTGGTACTTTCGTGATCTGAGTGAAATTTGGCTATGGCGTCAGTCCGAATCCCTCATCCAAGCGCCCCTGGTCTGGCAGGGATTACAGCGCGATGGCCGCCCCTTACGCGTCCTCAAACACTTCTGGTGGTATGCGATGAATACCACCGCCGATTCCACGGTGACGCCGCGCCCGGTCTATCACCATGATGGCCGTAAGAGCCCGGACATCTACGCCTCTCCACCAAGCCTCAAAGAACGCCTCATCGCAAAACACGGCACTTTCCCTCTCTTTAATTTCTGGGGTCCGGTAGCTGATATTCGCTCCTCCCGGTGGATCGCCGAAAGCTTTACCACGGCCTATGATTACGCCGACCACGATCTCGCCCTAGTCTACCTGCCCCATCTCGACTACGACCTCCAGCGCCATGGGCCCCAGGGCGCGCACCTCGAAGGCAACCTGCGCGATCTCGATGCCTGCGTCGCCCTCATCAGCAACCACGCCCAGGCTCGCGGGGCGCGGGTCATGGTAGTCAGCGAGTACGGCATCGAAGCGGTTGACCACGGTATTTACATTAACCGCGCCTTGCGGCAAAGGGGGCTGCTATCGGTCACCACCAATGCGGCGGGAGAGCTCCTGGATCCCGGGACCAGCCGCGCCTTTGCGCTCTGCGATCATCAATTGGCCCATGTCTATGTGCGCCGGAATGATGATGTGGAAACGGTGGCCCAGCAGCTGCGGGGAATCGACGGCATCGAAGGGGTGTATTGCGGAGACCAGCGGGCAGCCATCGGCCTCGACCATCCACGCAGCGGCGAGATTGTCTGCCTGGCAGCAGCCGGCACCTGGTTTGCCTACGATTACTGGCTCGACGACCGGCTCAAACCGGACTTCGCCCACTGCGTGGAAATCCATAAGAAGCCGGGCTATGACCCCCGCGAACTCTTCTTTGATCCCCGCGGCGGCAAGGGCCGGGCCCTACGCGCGCTGATAAAAAAGAAGCTGGGCCTGCGCTATCTGCTGAATCCCGTGCCCCTCGACGACACCCTGGTGCGCGGCAGCCATGGCCGCCTGCCATCGCGCCCGGAAAGCGGCCCGCTTCTTATTGCCCCCGCCGGCATTGAAGTACCCGCCAATCCGCAGCAGCGAGACATCGCCGGCATTATTGGCACATTGCTGACCCAAACCTAAGCCACCAGAGCTGGGCCAACGACTACTTCTTTTTTCCTTTGCCCTTGGTTGCCTTCGGCGGCGCCGCACTTACTTTTTTCTGGCCATCTTTGGCGGCTGATTTTTTAGCTGGTTTCATAGGCTTTTTCGCCGTATTCGCCGCTGCTGCTGGCTTAATGCCATCAATGGCTTTAACGGATGATTTTTTCTTGCCCTTGGCAAGCGCAGTCGTTTTCTCCCTTTTCATAGGGGAGGATGCGCTTTTCCCCGCCCCCTTTGTCTTTTTCCCTGCGGCATTACTTTTCCCAGCGGAGTCAGCTGGAATCTTTACCTTAGGGCGAACTGTGGTGACCACTGCCACCGGAATGCCACCTGGGGCGCTGAGGGGCTGGCTGCCAATGGTGGATTTTCGAGCCATAATGGTGCTCCATGCAGGGGGTAAGAGAGATTATCCAAGTTCTCGACTAGCGGCGACGCTTCCATGAGCGGCGCATTTCTTCGGCCAGAGCTACATAATCCTGCGCACCGGGACTACGCTGATCGTATTCAAAGATGGTTTTACCAAAACTGGGACACTCAGCGAGGCGGATATTTTCCCGAATGGTTGTGTCCAGAACATGGCGAGGGTAACGCTCGCGCAGGGCCTGCTCAACTTCCATGCAGTGAGTCGTGCGGCGATCAACCCTGCAGACCAGGATACCAGCAATGGCGAGAGCGCTATTTAGGCGATCAGACACCGTTGCAATACTGCTCATCACCTTTTCCACCCCGGCCATGGCCATTACATGGGCCTCTACCGGAATCAGCACTTCATCGCTGGCCACTAGGGCACCGATGCTCAGGGAGCTAATGGCCGGTGGGCAGTCAATAATGCAGATGTCATAGCCTTCAGCCACCAGTGGCCGCGTTATACGCTGGGCGATTAAGCGTTCTGGATGTTTAATCGCCGCGGCAGAGCGGTCGAAGGTGGCCAGCCAGCTTGAACCCGGCAGCAAGTGCAATCGCGGCACGCCGGTACCGCGCAGCAGGGGCTGCGGCTTACCCTTGCCGAGCAGGCAGTCGAGCATGCCCTGATCGTCATCGACCACCCCTAGCCAGGCCGAAGCTGAGGCCTGGGGATCGCAGTCGATCAGTAGCACCTGTGCCCCCTCCAGGGCCAGGGCAGCGGCGAGATTGACGGCGGTGGTGGTTTTGCCGCTACCGCCCTTGTGGTTGACAACGCTGATCGTACGCATGGTTCACACTCCTGACGACGCATCGCGGCAATCGGCTAGCCCCCGCCGCCGAATAGGGACGGGGCAATGGCCGGCATTTACAAGCTCAGCATAGAACGATCTCGCTGCCATGGCAACGGACCATCGGTGCTTCGCTAATCAAGCGCACCGCTGACCAATATCGCTTTCATAGGAGATCTCGGATAAGACCCCCCTGATCCGCGATAGAGCAAACATTCATTATTGCGCGAAAATTACTTAAGAAAAAATCCACGCTCTTGAACCTCTAACCGGAATGCTGAGGAGCACCTCCATGAGCGAACAAAACGCTGCCGCAATCGATACCCCTCCTGATGACGACGTGATTGGCAGTTTTGATTGGAACTGGCTGATGACCCATGGCTGGCAGTATGCTGAGAATATCGTCGGCGCCCTGGTGGTGCTTATTATCGGCTGGATGGTGGCCAAATTTGCCGCCAATACCGTGCGCCGCGGCCTCGATAAGCGCGAGCGCCTCGATCCCTTAATAAAGCTGGTCTGCGTCAAACTGATCCGCGGCACCATTCTCCTGGTCACCTTGGTCGCCGTGCTTGGTAAGTTTGGTGTCCAAACCGGAGCTATTATTGCGGTGCTAGGTGGCCTGGGTTTGGCGGTGGGCTTGGCCCTGCAGGGCAGCCTCAGCAATATTGCCAGCGGCATTATGTTAATGGTGACTCGTCCCTTTACCGTCGGCCAGGTGATTAAGGCCAGCGGCGAGGTGTACATAATCGACGATATCGGCCTTATTGCCACCAAGGCCCACCTCCCCGATGGCCCCACGGTGATTATGCCTAATAATAAGTTGTGGGGATCGGAGATCATCAATCTGAGCACCATGCACGACGACCTGCGCCGCCTCGATGAAAACTTTGGCATTAGCTACACCGATGATATCGACCGCGCCTTTGCGATTATTACCAGCGTCCTCGATGCCGACGAGCGCTACCTCAAAGAGCCCGATCGCCTGATCGCGGTAACCAGTCTGGATGATAGCTCGGTCAATGTGTTATGCCGGGTCTGGGTGAAACCCGCCGATTGGTGGCTGGCCAAGCTCGACCTGATTAAGAATGTCAAACAGGCTTTCGACCGCGAAGGCATTACCATCCCCTTCCCCCAGCGCGATGTGCACCTCTTTCAGGAATCGAAGTCCGACAGCTAGGCCCACGGCGAAAAGCTGCAAATAAATACGATAATCCCCCGTAAAGCCGGGGATTATCTGTTGAAGGATGGCGGCTCTCCGCTGACAGTCCCGTTGCTTCATGCATAGTTGGCCATCTATGCATGAAACCGCCACCGCAGTCTGTCCTCCTCCTGCCAGCACGGGCAATGATGCCATCGCCGCCGTGTTTAAGGCCCTGGGCCATCCCGTGCGCTTAGGTCTGGTGCAGGCCCTGCGCGGTGGGCCGGCCTGCGTGAGCGAACTGGCGACCATCAGCCACCGGGATAGCTCCACCATTTCCCGCCATCTGAGTATTCTGGAGGCTGCTGGGGTGCTACGCTGTGAGCGCCAGGGCACCAGCACCTGGTGCCACATTGCCCTGCCTTGTTTGAATACCCTCCTCGACTGCCTGGATCGCCGCTGCGCCAATGGACGTGGAGCTGCGGATGTCTGAGCGAGGCTGGGCCCTATGGATGCTGGTGGTATTTGCCGCCGCCTTCTTTCTACCCTGGGAACATCCACGCCTAAGCGGGGCGGTGACCGAATGCGTTGCCCTTGTGCATTGGTATGCCCGCGAGCATGTAATTCTCTGCGTACTGCCCGCCCTGCTCATCGCCGGGGCCATTGGGGTGTTTATTTCCCAGGGAGCGGTGATGCGCTATCTCGGCCCCTCGGCGCCGCGGCCCCTGGCCTACGCCGTGGCCAGCGTCTCCGGAGCGGTGCTGGCGGTCTGCTCCTGTACCATTCTCCCCCTGTTTGCAGGCATCTATAAGCGCGGCGCCGGATTAGGACCGGCGGTGGCCTTTTTGTTTGCCGGGCCGGCGATCAATGTGCTGGCGATCATTCTCACCGCCCGCCTACTGGGCTGGGAATTGGGCCTGGCGCGGGTGATCGCCGCCGTCGGCTTTGCGATTATTCTCGGACTGATCATGCACTTCTTATTCCGCCGCCAGGAGGCCCAGCGCCAGGCTGA
This sequence comes from Planctomycetota bacterium, assembly GCA_007695355.1. Taxonomy (GTDB): domain Bacteria; phylum Planctomycetota; class UBA11346; order UBA11346; family UBA11346; genus REDP01. Next base: position 3,144 of record REDX01000175.1, on the reverse strand, counting down.
GAATGCCGCGGCCAGGGCCGAGATGCCGCCGGCCGCCGACGATGGACGGCCCGCCGGTCAAACCGTGGCCCTCTTTGCCACCATGATTGCGATTTTAATCGCCGCCAATTGGTCCGCCAATCCCGAGAGCCCCGGCTGGTGGCAGGCGATCGCCAACATCAAGTGGTGGTTAAGCGGCGGCCTGGGTTTGCTCCTTGCTCTGATGCTGTGGCGCTGGATGCAACTGTCGCTCGTCAATCTCTTGGCGGTGGCAGCAGGCACAGTGATTGCCGCCTTTGCTTTGCCTGCCTATCCCGAACTGGCGATGAGCATCGCCCTGGTCGGCCTGGGGGTGGTTTGTTGGCGTGGCGGTGGGGAAGCGAAAGAGTGGATGGAATCCACCTGGTTTTTCACCAAATTGATTCTGCCGCTGCTACTTTTGGGCGTGCTCATCGCCGGCGCACTGCTCGGCCGACCCGATCACGAAGGGCTCATCCCCAGCCCCTGGGTGGCCGCTGCCCTTGGCGGCGAGGGCTTTTTCGCCAATGCGGTGGCCGCCTGCGCCGGTGCTTTTATGTACTTCGCCACCCTTACCTAACTGCCCATCATTGAAGGCCTGCTGGCCGCCGGCATGGGCCAGGGGCCAGCCTTAGCCTTACTGCTGGCTGGGCCGGCCCTGAGTCTACCCAGCATATTGGTGCTGCGTGCCATCCTCGGCACCGCCAAGACCGCAACCTTTGTCATTCTCACCGTGATTAGCGCCACCGGCATTGGCATGCTCTATGGCGCCATCGTTTCATAAACCAAGCACCAGGAGATTCCCATGACCATAATTCTCAATGTCCTCGGCACCGGCTGCGCCAAATGCAATAAACTCGCGGCAGTAACCGAGGAAGCCGCCAAACAAATGGGCATCGACTATGAGATCAAGAAAATTACCGATATTACCGAGATTATGGCCTTTGATGTGATGATGACCCCTGCCCTGGCCATTGGCGACGAAGTAAAGGTGTCTGGCCGGGTGCCCAGCATTGATGAACTCAAAACCCTTCTCTCCTAATCGGAGTATTCCATGCTAAAAACCCTAAGCACCATTATCTTGCTGGGCTTTGTTGCCATCACCTTTGGCATTATGCTATGGCCACAGTCAGCAGAGCCCGCGGCTGACCCCACCAGCGCTGCCGGTCAAGAAACCGAGACGGAGGCGACTACGGGGCCTGCCTATGTAGCCTATTATTTCCACGGCGCCGCCCGCTGTTATTCCTGCAATCTTATGGAATCGACGGCCCGCGAGGCCTTAGCCGCAGACATTGATGCGGGCATCTTGACCTTTCATAGCATCAATATTACCCTCCCCAATCATCAGCATTTTATTGAATCCTTCGATTTGCATATGCCTGGCATTGCCCTGGCCGAATTCCATGGCCAGACGGTGGTGCGCCGATCCTTATTAGATCAGAGCTGGGGCTACCTGCGGGAACCCCTAGCCCTCAGCAACTATTTTAAGGATTCCTGGGCCACCTTCCGCAATGGGCAGGATCCCAATTTATGAGCGCCTGGCTGATTGCCCACCTCGCCGCCGCGTGGCTGGGCGTTCTCACCGCCATTAGCCCCTGCCCCATGGCCACCAATGTGGCGGCCATGGGTTTTATTGCCCGCAAGGTTGAACAGCCGCGGCGCGCCCTGCTCGGTGGCCTGCTCTATGCTCTGGGGCGCAGCCTGGCCTATATTGGCGTGGCCGTGCTGGCCCTCTGGGGATTGGCCGCTATCCCCCAGATGTCTTTCTTTTTGCAGGGCAAAATGAATATGGTCCTGGGGCCGGTGCTCATCCTTATCGGTATGCTGTTAGCGGGTTTGATTACGCTACCCGGAAAACTGCGCCTGGGCAGCGAATCCTTAGGCAATCGCGTCGGCCAGGGCTGGTGGTGGCCCCTACTTATCGGCATGCTGTTCGCCCTGTCCTTTTGTCCCATATCGGCGGCAATTTTCTTCGGTAGCCTATTGCCCATTGCCGCCACCGACGGCGCTTCAATCAGCGCCCCCGCGGTCTATGGCATCGCCACCGCCATTCCGGTGGTCATTCTGGCGGTGGTCATCGTCTTCGCCGCCCACCGCCTCAGCCGCACCTACGCCACCATCGAACGGATAGGACGCTGGGCGCAAATTATCACTGGCTGGTTGTTTATCATTGTTGGCATATCGTTAAGCCTTACCCACGTCTGGGCGCGGGGCTAAGGCCTGAGCCCGCAGGCAGCAGAAGGAGTGCGCATGTCTGAGGCAGATGCCCCCAACTGTCCCATAACACCCGGCAAGCCTCTCGGGTTTTTTGAGCGCTATCTCACCCTCTGGGTGCTGCTGTGCATTGGCGCCGGCATTGGCCTGGGGGCGGTGGCCCCGGGTTTTGCCAGTTATTTGGATGGCATTGCGATTACCATCAATGATGCCCCGGTGATCTCAATTCCCATCGCCCTATGCTTATTTTTTATGATGTATCCGATTATGGTGAAGATCGACTTCGCCTCGGTAGTGCGGGCGGGGAAAAGCCCCAAGCCGGTACTGCTTACCCTGGTCATCAATTGGGCGATTAAGCCCTTTACCATGTATGCCTTTGCCGCCCTCTTTTTGGGGGTGCTGTTTCGCGGACTGATTGGCACCGAGGCAATGGATCTGGTACGCATGCCCTTTGGCCTGGATTTGGCCGTCGGTGAGTCCTATGGCAGCGGCACCGTGGTTCTGCACGAGGGGGTGAAAATGCTCGAGATCCCCCTCTGGCGCTCGTACCTGGCCGGCTGCATTCTCCTCGGCATCGCCCCCTGCACCGCCATGGTCTTTGTTTGGGGATCATTGGCCCGCAGCAACGACGGCCTGACGTTGATTATGGTAGCGATCAATAGCTTGAGCATGCTCTTGCTCTATGGTTTCTTGGGCGGCTTTCTCTTGGGCATTGGTTCTTTGCCGGTGCCCTGGCAGGCCCTGCTGCTTTCCATCGCCATCTATGTCGCCCTGCCCCTGGTGGCTGGGGCGCTAACCCGCAAACTGGTGATTGCCAGCAAGGGTTCGGCATGGTTTGAGCGCCGCTTTGTGCCCATGCTCACCCCAATTACCATTCTCGCTTTGCTCAGCACGCTGATTCTGCTGTTCAGCTTTAAGGGCGATGTCATCCTC
>REDX01000181.1 GCA_007695355.1 Planctomycetota bacterium | reverse complement strand
CCTCACCCGGGCACCGCGGGACGAGCGCGGCTTGCGCGTTGAGATCTTGGATCCCCGCGATTCCTTGGTTGCCCACCATATCAGCACTGCCCAGGAGGGGATGTTTGGCCTGCGCTGGGATACCAGCACCATCTCCCGGGGCGGCACCTACACCATGCGGGTGCGATCGACCGACCAGGAGGATGCCCCCTGGAGCAGCCGCAGCTTTCATATTGCCGATCACCGCCAGCAACGGGTATCGGCCAGTATTGATTTTGCTCAGGACAGCGTTGCCCCGGGGGAAACCTTGGAGTTTACCGTCAAGGCCAGCCCCCTCAATGCCAATGCCGCTCAGCCAACGCGGATTCGCGTCAGCGGGGTGGTCGACGGCGCCATGGTATTGGCCCAATCCTGGGATGCCGGCGAAAGCACCAGCCATGCCATCAGCATACGCATTCCCGATCAGGTGCGCCTGGGCGGATCCTTGGCGGTGACCATTGACGATAACCGCGGTGGCAGCACCACGGTGGCGCGCAGCCTGCCGATTGCGGTGAGCGGGGTGCAGGTGGAAACCCGCATTCCCGGCGGCGGTTTGGTGGCGGGATTGCCAGCGCGAGTCTATGCCCAGGCCCGCCTGCCCGATGGCCGCCCGGCCAGCCTGCAGGCGCGGATTATCAATGCCGCCGGAGAAAGCGTGGCGGAATTAGCCAGCGAGCACGAAGGCCGCGGTCGCAGCACCTTTACTCCCATTGCCGGCGAGGTCTACCGCCTACGCATCGATGCTCCCTTGGGGCTCGATGATATCAACCTCGGGCGCGCACAGGATGAGGGCGTCTCATTACACGGCAGTAGCGATGCCCAGGCCGCCGGCGAGGATATGCGCCTGCGCCTGGCCGCCCTGCCGGCGCAAAGGGCCGTACTAGAACTGCGGCGGGCCGGCATCCTCCTACAGCAACAGCCAGTGGATCTCGGTACGCAGGGCAAGGAAGTGCGTCTGGCCGAGATACAGGCCGATGGCGTACTGGAAGCCGTCCTGCGCAATCCCGCCGGGGAGGTCCTCGCCACCCGGCGCATTTTCCGCCATCCCGACGCGCCACTGCAGCTGCATTGGATTGAGCCGCCGCAACAGCTGCGCGAGGGCCAGTCGGCCACCATTACCCTGGAAGTGCGCAATGCCCAGGGGGAGCCGGTGCCCGATGCCCTGGTGAGCCTGCGCCTGCGCGAGGCGGGGATAAGCGGCCTGCGGGCCCAGCGCGATCGCCACCCCAGCTTGAGCAGTATGCTGCTGCTGGAACAGGACGTCGCCGAATTGGCCGATCCCGAGGTCTATTTGCATGGCGATGCCGCCGCCGATCGGCGGCTGGATTTACTCCTGAGTTGTCAGGGTTTGGCCCTGGTTCCGCCGCCGCCCCTGGATGTGGACGAGACAGCGCCCGAGGGCATTGCCATGGCGCCCCTCAACCCAGCCAAGGGACCGGCTCCGCGGGATGAAAGACTCGGGCGCGAAGAAGCCTTAAGCGCCAGCGAAAGCGGCGGCAGCGGTGCCTTTATGGCCATCGGTGCCGGCGGTGGCGCGGCGGGTATGTTTGGCCATCGCGGTGGCGGTGGGAGATGGCGGGCCCTGGGCATATACGGCGGCAGTCGGGCCAGTGAAGGGGCAGTGGAGGCCGCCCTGCGCCTCTTTGCGCGCATTCAGGAACCCCAAGGCCACTGGCGGGTGGGCGATATTCCGGCAGTGCTGCCCGGCCCACCGCTGACCATGCCAGATGGAGTGCTGGGCGGGCCTAGCGCCGATCTGAAACTGAGTGCCATGGTTACCCAGATCTACCTCGGCTCCGGCTATGATCACCGCACCCCTAACCGCTATAGGCGTCTGGTTCACGCCGCCCTGCAGTGGCTCATTGAGCAAGCTCCTGGCACCTTCGGCGCTGAACACGATGACATTGATAGTGAACTGCTGGCTCTGGTCGCCCGGCCCATTGTTGAAGCCTATGCCATGACCATGGACCCAGCCCTGCGCCAGCCAGCACAGGCCCTGATTAGCAGACTCCTGAGGGAGCAATTACGCTGGGAGGATCGCTGGTTGGGCTGGGGGGAATGGGAGGAAGACGAGGACGGAAATCGCTACCCAGTCGTCGATGCCCAACTCAGTTTGCAGGTGGCAATGACCCTGCATAGTGCCCAGGGAGCTGGATTAAATGCCTTCCATGAGCGAACACTTGGCGCCAGACACACCGACGAATCCTTAGGTGCCCTGCGCCAGAGCATGCTGGCCGCCATTAGCAATGGCAGCCTACCCCAGCGCTGGTCGCCGGCCCGAGAGCTGGATGCCGAAGCTGCCCCGCCCATGATAGCCCTGCGCCTGGCGGCGATTTTCAATCTCGAGAACATTGCAGAACCCTGGGCGCAACTGGTCAATGTCTCGGACCTGCCTGGACTCGAGCGCGTGGACCTCCTGCATCTCCTCTGGGCCAGCGAAGGCCTTTTCCTCCTCAGCCAAGCCCATTGGGCAGATTGGAACCAGCGCCTGCGCGATCCCCTAATTGCCCGCCAGCGCCGGGATGACAGCGGTTGGCATGGGCTGTGGGATATTCCGAGTCCACTCAATGATTCCCTCGGTCCCCTCGCCAGCACCGCAGTGGCCACCAATATACTGCAGACCTACTATCGCTATATGCCCCATGACTGGCGCAATCATCGCAGACCCCATGATGCCCTCTTCCGCTTGAGCGCAATCCACTATGGGGCAGTGCGTCAAACCCGCCGCGATGCCACCTGGTTGTGGACCGTCGGCCGACGCAGCGATGCCCAGGGACGCATCAGCATGCCCATGCGCAGCCTGGGGGCCCATGGCGAGTGGGAGCTCAGCGCCGATGTCCTTGATGCAGCCGGCAACCTAGCGCAACTGCAGGACAGCCTGGCCATTCGCAGCAGCCTGGCCCTGCAGCTGCGCCTGCCCCACCGCTTGGTGGTTGGAGATACGGTATCTACGGCCTTAATCATTGATGGCGTCGCCGAACAGCAGGTGGCCATCGAAGGCACCCAGTTGGTGCAGCGCCTCACCCTCGACAGCGAGGGCCTGGGGCGCATTCCCTTGCAATTTCGCGCCGAGAGTAGCCCTGGAATGCCGCTGCGCATACAGGTTCAACAAGACTCTCTTAGCGAGCGCATCGACACCACCATTCCCGTGGCCCAGCGCCATGCGCCTTGGCGCGATGCCCATAGCGGAAGGGTGGCCATGAATAATGAAGAATCTCTTACCCTCGTTGTTCCCCAGCATCTCATCGGTCTGAGCGCTCAATTGCAACTACCACGGCCCATGGGCGAGCGGGCCCAGGCCAGCCATGCAGCCCTCATCCGCACTCCCCATGGCTGCTTTGAACAAACCAGCGCCACCACCTATCCCCTGGCCCTGGCCCATAGCCGGGCCAGCACTCCAGAAAATTTCCAGCGCAGTTTTTCCTCCCTCCAGCAGGGCTATACGCGCCTGCTCACCTTTGAGTGCAGTGGCGGTGGTTTTGAATGGTTTGGCCGCGGTGCGGGCCACGCCGGTCTCACCGCCTTTGGCCTCGTCCAATTCCACGATTTGGCCGCCGCCGGGATTAGCGTGGATCAGCAGATGCTGCAGCGCACTCGGCAATGGCTGCTGAGTCGCATTGATGCCGACAGCGGGGCGGTGCAGCCCAGCGGTCAGCCCAGCCTGCATGGCTGGGATGAGGCCGGAGCCTTGCTGGATCTCTACGTGGCCTGGGCCTTGGCCAGCAGCTCTGGCGAGCTGCCTTCCGCCCTCCTCCAGCGCCTACACGGCCTAGAAATTGCAGGCGCCTGGCAGCACAGTCTGGCCGCAGAAACCTGGGCACGCCTAGCGTTACCAGAACCAGCCCGCCAATCCCTGGCATCAATCCACTGGGCCGACGATGATCTGGTGAAAGACCCCGGAACCGCCGTCCTGCGCAGCAATGCCCTGAGCCTGCGGGTAGAAGCCAGCGCCCGGGCCCTGATCAGCGGCCTGCTGCTGGGCGATGCGGTGACCAGGTGGTTACCGGTGTATGAGGCCCTGCTGCGGCAAGAACGCCACGGCCGCTTTGGCAGCACCCAGGCCACGGCGCAGAGCCTGCGTGCCCTGGCCATGGTGGAAGATCGCCTCAATAAGGATGATCTGACCGGCACCCTCACCCTCATCAGCGATCATGGCCATAGCCAGGAAATCCCGGTGGGCAGCAGCCACCCCAATACGGTAGACATCCATGGCCTCGGCCTGGGCAACAACCAGCTGCGCATAATCTGGCAGGGCAACGATGCCCTGCCCTGGACCCTGGATCTCGGCGGTTATGTAGAGTACCCAGACAATCCCGCCGATGCCCCCCTGGAATTGCATATCGCCCCCCTACCCGACAGCGTCCGCCTGGGTAATGCGGTGGATCTGCAAGTACGCATTACGGCCCACCAAGCCACTCCAACCCCCATGGCCCGCCTCGGCCTGCCCGCCGGCCTGTTGCCGCGCCCGGATCAGTTGGATGAATTGGTGGAAGCCGGCAGCA
>REDX01000218.1 GCA_007695355.1 Planctomycetota bacterium | reverse complement strand
CGGTTTCGCCGCTGTCAGTATCCAGCAGCTTCCAGGCGGAATCAGCGTTGAAGTCGCCGAGGTCAAAGGATAGAATGCGCATGGCTGGGCCTCCTAGGGTTTTTGTGTTTGGGCTATTCAAGCCCGTTGCCTGCCGGGGTCGAGCAATCGACCCCGGCGGCCCAGCCACATGATTTCAAAGATTGTCCAGAAACGGAATGCCCACTTCGCTGGGCATGCTTTTTTTTACAAGAACACCCCTTACGGGGGCTTTTTGCTGGCCGATCTGGAGATCGGCGGTCCCGGGGACAAGCTTTGCGTCGCCCTACAAACGAAGCATGTATGTACCTATCGCAAGCCCTGAAGGGGCCTGTGGTAAAACTCCCAAAGGGGTCGCTTCTTGGCTGTGCTGGCCTTAGGCGAACATGCAATTCGTAAGCCGGGAGACAATCCAAAGGCGCGATCCACTCAGCCTTCTTTGATATCAATTTCAAGCCCGTCGATGACCGATAAATGATGAAGCCTGGGGCTACATACTCTCGGGATCCACCTCATCACCGCGACGCTCAAGCAACACTCGCACCACCCGTCGGTCGGTGGCCTGGGTTACAACCATACGGTACTCATCTAAGGTTATTTCAGTGCCCACGGCCGGGATGCAGCCCAATTCGCTGGAGACTAAGCCGCCAAGGGATTCATAGTTTTCACTCTCCGGCAAATTAATCTGCAAGCGCTCATTGGCATCGGAAACCTTTACCCGGCCATCAATATCCCACGAGTCCTCACCGAGTTCACGGTACTCTTCTTCTTCTTCCTGATCGTACTCATCTTCGATTTCCCCAAAGACCACCTCAATGAGATCCTCAAAGGTCACCAAACCGGCAGTGCCGCCGTATTCGTCTAACACCACTGCCAGGTGAACCCGATCCTTGCGCAATTCAGCAAGCAATTCGGAAACCCGCTTTGAGGCCGGGATAAAGGGTGCTTTGCGCACCAAATCATTGAGCGGGAGATCCTGATCGGGCGGCAATCCAAGGAGATCCTTAACGTAAAGGACCCCAATAATATTGTCTCGATTTCCCTCATAAACAGGCAAACGACTGTGACCAGTTTCCCGAGCCAGGGCGACTGCTCCTTGCACCCCTTCACTTACTGCAATGGCATGCATTTCGGTGCGCGGGGTCATTACCTCTTCGACTGTCAAGTCGGCCATGTCCAAAATGCTCTCGATCATATCCCGCTCATGGGGGGCGATTTGCCCCTGCAAGGCACCTAGGGCAAGGCTGGCCATAATGTCTTCTTCGGCCTGCTCTTCATCATCATTACCATTTCCCTGCCGCACAACCCGCTCCATGCCGCCATGCACCACCGCGAAGATCATGGTTACCGGAGCAAGAACAAAGCGCACTAAACGCCAAGTGCTCAAAAGCCAGAGGGTCAACACTTCGGCATGGCGGGCCGCAATCGGCCGCAGCGGCATGTCAGCCAGCAGCAGCCAGATGCTAAAAACAACCACGAAGGTGAGCCATTGAGCGCCCAGTTCCATACCCGGCAGTAAGCCACCAACCAACAAGAAGAGGGCCACCGCAACCACCGCCTTGGCGAGAAAGTTCACCAAGAGAAAGGTAAAAAGATAGCGATCAAGATTTTCAGCGAAGCGTTCTACCTTCAGCTGCAGAGATTTACCGTCTTTGCGCTGCCGCAGGAGCTCCTGCATGTCTGAGAGGCTAAACTCGGAGATCGCCTCACGACTCAGTACAGAGTAAATACTAATGAAGGTTGCCGTGACCAGCAGCCACATGGGGGCTGTGCTCACGGCGTGGTTCGCATTTCTTCGGTCATTGTTATGCGAACAGGCTATGGGCCACCTAGCTTCTGACAATCAGCAATGCCGACTCTCCCCTGAGCAGTGCAGGCCACGGCGCCGATGGCGGACTTGGCGAAGAATGGTTTGCTGACACACTGTCAAAACTTCTCCATGACCAAGCATCCAAGCTCAACCTCAGCCATGATCCGCCTCAGCCACTTGCTGGGCCGCGGCCAACTCTGGCCCTTGGCACCCGCCAGTGCCCTGGTGGGTGCCATCGCCAGTGCCCGCGACCTGGCCTTTCGCTGGGGTCTACTGCCCAGCCAGGCCGCAGGGGTGCCGGTTATCAGCGTCGGCAACTGCATTGCCGGCGGCAGCGGTAAAACGCCGGTGGTGGCCGAACTCCTCGACCTGCTGCTGGCCTTAAAGCGGCAGCCTGCGGTCATCGCCCGGGGCTATGGAGCCGAAGCCGATGGTCGCAATGATGAAGCGAAAATGCTGCCAGGGCCGGTGCACTGCCATCCCCGGCGGGTACGTGCCGCCGCTGAGGCCATCGCCGCCGGCGCTGATTGCCTGATTATGGACGATGGCTTTCAGCACCGCGCGCTGCAGCGTCATCTTGATCTGGTTTGCATCGACGCCAGCCGGCCCTGGGGCTGGGTAGATTCGCGGCGGGGGGCTTATTTACCCTGGGGCCTGATGCGCGAGGGTCCGGCCGCTTTGCGCCGGGCCCAGGCCCTGATTGCCAGCCGCTGGGATCAGGCCAGCGAAGCACAACGAAGCCACCTGCGTAATCTGGCCCACGGCCGGCAGCTGCCCCTGCTGCGCTGTCAGCACCGGCCCCATCGCCTGCGGCCGGTACATGCAACTCCGACCGCGGCCGGGGCCGGAGACCAGCTTGAACAATTGCCCCAGGGGCGATGGCTGGCCCTGAGCGCCATCGCCCATCCCCAGGCCTTTCATCATACCCTGCGCCAAGCCGGCGCCCAATTGGTGGAGTTCATTTCCTTCCCTGACCACCATCATTTCCGAGCCTGCGACTTGCGGGCCGTTCGGCAGCGGGCGGCGCAGCATAAAGCGCGGGTGATCTGTACTGCCAAGGATGCGGTCAAGCTTGCCGCCCTGGTTGCCGAACTGCCGGCTATGGAATGCTGGTGCTTGGATATTCAACTGCACTGGGAGGGGCAGGATCGTCTTCGTTTACAGCAGTTGGTGGTGCAAGCCCTCTTATAACAACACCAAGCACCCTTGGCTTGAGAGTGGTTCGGGGTTCCGTCTCAGGGTTGGCCCTTTATGATTGTTCCATGAGCAGCAGAGGTAGGAGAACCGCTATGGATGACCGCCCCCGCTTCCGCCACGATTTACCACCGTATCGGTGGCTGCCCCAATCTCGTTTGCTGTGCCTGCTCGCCTGTCTTTTCCTTAGCATCGGCGGGGCACAATTGACCGCCGCCACCAGCGAGGACGGGGTCTTCATTACCAATCGCCAAGAGATCCCGATTCGCCTGCACCGTCCGAATCTCGATCTCAGCACGGTGGCGCGGGTGGAATTTTGGCAGACCAGCGATCTCGGCCGCACCTGGCTTTTGGTTCGTGATATTGCCGTTGGCGAGGGCGCTCAGTCGCAGACCATCGCCTATCGATTTCGCCCCGGCCGGGATGGTCGCTACGGCTTTCGCATTTGCGTGGTGCATCAAGACGGCCGCCGGGATCCAGAGCCCCGGGCGAGCCAGCGGCCAGCAGCAAGCGATAGCCTGATTGTCGACACCACGCCCCCAGAGGTGGTGCGCTGGAATCTCGATCCCACCAAGGATGGAGTGAAAATTCAATGGGCGATTAGCGATCTCCACCCGGGGCCCAGTCCCGGCAGCCTGGAGTGGCAGCTGGCAGGGGGGGATTGGCGCAGCCGGGAAGAAAATCTGCCAGTGCACGGACGGCAAGAAGTGCTGCCACCCGCAGGTGCTTCCGCCCTGCGCCTAGTCGCGAAAGATCTCGCCGGCAATGTGAGCCGTAGTGCTGCCCTGCCCCTGCCCACGCGCCCGGAAGAGACCGAAACGGCAGCGGTGGAGACCGCCAGCGAAGCTGTCGCGGCCAGCGTTATGCCCATCGAGGAAGAACGCAGCCCTGCCAGTGCTGAAAGGGATGGCGAGAAGGAAAGCGCACTGAGCGTCAGCCCAGAGCCAAAATCCCCAGTTGCGGCGCCAACGGCCGCCGCCGAAACCCCGTCCATCCGCCTCCCCAGTCGGGAGGAACTTCTGGCCGCCGCTGGCCGTTCAGCAACCCCCAATGAGCCCCCTACCGACCATCAAGATTTCAGCGCCTACATGCCCCGGGCGCCAGAGGTGCCAGCGGATCATCGGGATATTATCGAGCCCTTCCATGAACAGCGGCGACAACGCGAAGAGCAGGCACGCCAGGCGGCCCGGCAGCCGCGGCCAGAGCCAGCAGCAGCCCGTGGCGAAGCCAGCCCCCTGCAAGAAACCCGACGGACGCAGACCACCACCGCCCCACCAAGCATTGATGAACTCCTTCGCCAGGCCCGGATGCTGGTTGAAAATGGGGATCTCGCCGGGGCCCAGCGGCTCTACGCTCGCCTTCGCGGCACCAGCCTGGGAGGTATCGCCCTTCCCGAGGAAATGACCGTGCTGCGCCGCCTCGGCCGCCATGACGAAGCCATCGCCATGCATCGCGTCAGCCCGCCTGAGCTGCGCAGCGATAGCACCTGGTGCCTGCATGCCGCCATACTTATCGACCGCGGTCAGCACCGCCAAGCGCTCGACATTCTTGAAGCCATTGGTGCAGATTCTCCCCAGCATCGCGAAGCCCTCTTTCTCCGCGGCCTTGCCCAACAGGGTCTCGGCGAACGCCAGGCGGCACAACAGATGATGGGCCGCCTAGCTGCCATCGACGACCATTGGGGGGCAGCTGCCCGCCGCTGGTTAGCCCAACAGCCCTAATCTCTCCCCCCCCCTTCAACCACCAAGGTTTTTCCGGTTCATGACTGATTCCTATCCCATCGCTGTGTGGGGCGTCGGCCCCGCTGGTTTTAACTACCTCAAAGCCCTCTGCGCCGAATGGCGCCTCGATGTGGTTGGGCTGATTAACCGCAACCCAGAGCGCCGCCGTGCGGCCAGCGAGAAAACTGGCGTCCCCGGCTTTGCTGATCTCGATGAGCTCTTGGCCCAGGCCAAGCGCCGCCCCCAACTCATCGTTATCGCCACCGCCAATCCCACCCATAAAGACTTTACCATCCAGGCCCTGCAGGCCGGGTGCCACGTCTTTTTAGACAAGCCCATGGGCCAGGATCTAGATGAAGCGCGCAGCATCCTTGCCGCCGCTGAGGCCAGCGATCGCTATCTGCAGGTGGGCTTTGAATACCGCTATGGCAGCATGACCGGACGGCTCAAAGAGTTGCAGCAGGACGACGCCTTTGGCGAATTAACCTGCATCGATATCCTCGATTCCCGGGGCCACTGGTGGCCGGATGCCCCCAATACCCCGGTCAAGGATGTGTGGCGTCTTAATCCCGCCATTGGCGGCGGGCCGCTCTTGCACTGCGGCATCCATGAACTTGACCTGATGCGCTATTACGCCGGCGAAGTTGAGCGGGTGCAGGCCTTTGTCCCGCCCACCAGTCTGAATTTTTATCCCCAAGGCATTCCCGATCATCTCACCCTTGAACTGCGCTTTGCCTCCGGCGCCAGCGGCAGCTTCCGCCTCTACCACAATATTGCCGCCACCTGGTACCGGCCCATCCCGCCCCATACCCCAGTCTACCACCGGGTGCCGGGACACAGCTTGGATATTACCATTACCGGCACCAAGGGATCGGCCATCGCCGAGATCTATGCCGAGGCCATTCACCTCAATCGCTTCGACCACGACAATCGCGAAACTGTTTATCTGCGCTCAGAAAGCTTCTGCCACCATAGCCACAATAGTACCCACCATAATACCCCCGGCATGATTATCGAATTCGCCCTGCGCTGCCGCGACGGGCTCGGGCCCATCGACCACGCTCGCGATGCCTACCGCACCACGGTACTGGGCCACGTCTGCGAGCAGGCGGTACAGGCTGCCATCGCCGATGGCTGGACTTCGGGACCACTCAAAGTCACATCGGGGGTTTAGATTCATGGGCGAGATTACCCGGCTATCCCTGAGCCTGGAGAGCGAACTCCTCGATGAACTCGAACGCGCCATCGCCGGTGCCGGTGCCAGCAATCGCTCAGAATTTGTCCGCTCCCTGCTGCGCAATCACCTCGCCGGCGGCGCCTGGATGCAGGCGGCCACGGTAGTCGCCGTGGTCTCCTACACCTACGACCATCATACCTCGGGCATTAATGACGGTTTGGTACGCCTGCAGCACGATGCCCGCGCCGAAGTATTGGTCTCCACGCACCTCCACCTCTCCCATCATAGCTGCCTAGAAATGCTGGTGGTGCGCGGTGCCCCAGATCAGGTGCGACAATTGGAAGCAGGCCTGCGCCAATTGCGCGGCGTCGACCACGTCAGCCTCACCCCCATGCACGGCGCCGCGCCATCTGGCCAAAACGACGGGCGAGCGACTACGAGGGAATAGCGCTAATCGTCGACTGCGATTGGTCGATCCTAGCGCTGCCGTTCCTGCCGTGGGCTAAGTCCGCTTTGCCGCCGGTACCAACGGGCGAAGGCGCTGCCGTCGCTAAAGCCAAAGGACTCGGCAATGGCGGCAATAGAGCGCTGGTGATCGCTCAGGCATTCGGCGGCGCGCAGGGCAAAGCGACGCTGCAGCCAGGCGTGGGTGCTGAGACCGGTGGCGGCGAGGAAGCAACGATCCCATTGCCGGCGCGAGCGGCCGCTTGCCGCCTCCAACTGCGGCCACGGCAGCTGCGGGGTGCTGAGTTGGGCCAAGAGCTCGATGAATCGGGAGAGATGGTCGTCCACTGGGTTCTCCCAGCTCTGCCAGCCCTGGCGACAGAGTAATTCCTGCCAGGCGGCGGCCACCTGAGCCAATTGTGCCATGGCGCCCAGGCCGCTGGCCTGAGCGCCGCCGGCCTGTAGAAGGGCCTGTAGCAGCGGTGCAAAGTCTGGAATCTGATCATCGTCAAGCACTAGGGGACGCTGCCGCCGATAGGGCGGCAATCCATCATCGCGGCTGCAGCCGAGGCGCAGGGAGAGCAGCCTGGTCGATGGCGCAAAGTCCTGATCACGCAGCAGCCAGGCCGGCACAAAGAGCCATTGCCCGGGTTCGGCGCGCTGGCTGTGGGCCCCGAATTGAATTTGGGCATGACCAGATTGGACCAGCCAACAGCAATAGGCAGGATCGCGATGCCGCCGCAGGAAACCCGTTTTAGGTACCATTCCATTGTACATTGACATGAGGATAAGGGTATGACCCGCCCCCCGAACCGTAAGTGCCATGTCCAATATGGTATACTTTTGTCCAGCCCGGTCCAGGGCTCGCCCTTGGTTCCCGTTGGGACTTGTGGAGGATGCTTGCATGCAAGCATCCTCCACCAATACCGCCAACGCCATTCCTGTCCCCCGCCGCGTGGACCTGCTCATCCTCGGTGGCAGCCTCGCTGCCGTCGCCTGCGGCCTGGCGGCGCGCAAGCGCGGCCTGAGCGTGCTCCTGGCCGCCCCCGGCGCCGGTCTCGCCGACGATATCGCCGATCATCTGCGCTTTGCTGCCGAGGCCCCACTCAGCGATGACTTGGCCGCTGCCGTCTTTCCCGATGGCATCTGCCCCAGCCCCCTCCACGCCCGCCGCTGCTGCGAGCAGGGCCTTTTGGATGCCGGCGCCGAAATCCTTCTCGATGCCCTGCCCTGCGGACTGGTGCGCAATGCTGCCGGTGAAATTCAAGGCGCCGTCATCAGTCACCGCGGTGGGCGCAGCGCCATTGTCGCCGGACAGGTGGTAGATGCGCTGATGAGCGCCCCCCTTGCCCGCCTTGCCGGCTGCGCTTTTACGCCCTGGAGCGGTGGCAGCATACGGGTGGAAAGCCGCTACCTCTCCGCCGAGCCCCTCGACGCCGAAGAGTTGGCGATCTTGAACGTGCCCAGCATCGATGGCCAAGAGCAGCAGCCGATGCGGCTCTCCCGGCGCTTTCACGATCTCCCGCTTGCGGCCTGGGACTGCAGCAGCCTCAATCAATTGGAGAGCAAGCGTCAGCTCCTCGCCTTTGACCGCCAGGCCGCCACCATGTCCGACTGGGGTTTTTGGATTGCCCCCTGCCAGCTCAGCGGCAGCAATCCCTTGGCCAGCTTCACCAGCGCTGAGGACTTCGATTGGTCCTGTCTGGATAGCGGCATACCAGGGCTGTGGCTGCTCTCGCCGGCAGCACGACTGGGGCCCGCGGCCGCCGCCCACTTCGCTAAGCCGGCCATTGCCAGCGCCATTGGCGCTGGCCTGGGACAGCGCCTGCCGCAAAAAACCACCAGCAAGCAGGGACTCAACGCCAGCCTGCCCGGTCCATCAATCCATGACCTGGGCCGCGGCAGCTTACGCGGCGAGCTCTCAGGCTTTCGCCCCGGCGACGAGAACCCCTGTATCGCCCTGGACGATAGCCAGGCTCCCCTGCTTGGCAGCTATGGGGTGATGGTTGCCGGCGGCGGCACCGGCGGCGCGCCCGCCGGCATTGGCGCTGCCCGCCAAGGCGCGGTCACCCTGGTCTGCGAACGCCTCCACCGCCTTGGCGGTGTCGGCACCCTCGGCCGCATTGGCCGCTATTGGTGCGGCAATCGCAGCGGCTTTACCAGCGAAGTCGACCAGCGGGTCTTCAATGGTTATGGCGAAGCCCGCTATCCCGAGCGCAAGGGGGTTTGGTGGGCGACCGAGCATAAACAAGACGCTTGGCTACGGATGCTCAATGAGGCCGGCGGCCAGTGCTGGTTTGGCAGCCATGTCTGCGCCGCGCTCATGGATGGCACGCGCTTGCGCGGCGCCCTGGTGGCCAGCCGCCACGGTGCTGGCCTAATCGTTGCTGAAGCCTGCGTCGATGCCAGCGGTCGCGCTGACATTGCCGCCGCCGCCGGCGCCCCCTGCCGGGTGGTGGGGGCGAAGCATGTGGCGGTGCAGGGCACCGGCCTGCCGCCGCTGATGCCGGGCACCGACTATCAAAATTCCGACCACGACTTTTGCGATGACAATGACAGTCTAGATGTCACCCGCATGCTACTGCGTTCACGGGCCAAATTTCCCAAGGCCTGGGATACCGGGGCGCTGATCGATAGCCGCGAACGCCGACAAATCCGCGGCCACTACGAACTCACCCCCCTCGATATTTGCTGCGACCGCCGCTTTCCCGATGCCATCGGGCGGCCCACCTCGAATTTCGATAGCCACGGCTTTACCGTTCATCCGGTATTTACCGCCTTCCCCATGGACAAGAAACCGATGAAGGCCTGGCTGCCCTATCGCTGCCTGCTGCCGCAGCAGGTTGACGGCATTCTCGTCAACGGCCTGGGCATAAGCGCCCATCGCGATGCCCTGCCAGTGGTACGCATGCAGCCGGATGTGCAAAACGCCGGCTTTAGCTGCGGCGTCGCCGCGGCGATGGCGGCGGCCCAGGGCATTGGCACGGCGCAACTGGAGGTGCGCCAATTGCAGCAGCGCTTGGTTGAACTCGGCCACCTCGACGCCGAAGTCCTCGATATGAACGATAGCTTTCCCCTACCGGCCGCAGAGCTCGAGCGCCTCCTGGGCGAGGAGTGGGGTAGCTTGAAATCCATTGCCGCTGCCTTTGCCAATGGCAGCGCGGTATGGCCCATTCTGCACCGCCATCTCGGCAGCGATAACCCCGCCATCCGTCGCCAAACCGCCATTGTCCTGGGCCTGCAAGGGGACGAGACCGCCGCAAAGCAACTGCGCCAAGAACTCTCCGCCGGCGCCTGGGATGAGGGCTGGCACTTTACCGGCATGCACCAATTCGGCCCCTCATTGAGCCCGATCGATGTCTGCCTGGTGGCCCTCGCCCACTGCGCCCGCGCCGAGGATCTCCCACTCTTCCTCGACCTGGCCGAAAGTCTGCCGGCGGATTCCGCCTTTAGCCACGTCCGTGCCCTCTCCTGGTCGGCCAGCATCTGGGCCGAGCGCCTGCCAGACCAGGCAGCATCCTGGGCCAAGGCCCTCGAAGGCCTACTCCAGCGCCCCGGCATGGGCGGCCATGCCTGGCTCAGCCTCGATGAATCCCTGCGAGAGATTGACGATGATTTAATCAATACCTCAGAACGCCAAGCCGCCCTGCGCGAACTGCATTTGGCGGTGGCCGCCTGGCGCTGCGGCGCCCGCGAGCTGGCCGGCCAAACCCTCGAACGCTACGCCCAAGACCTGCGCGGCCATTACCGCCGTCATGCCCAAGCGGTGCTGCAAACGGCGGCATTGGCAGCGGCGGTGTAGGTCCAAGGGATGCCTTCACAGCCGGCGCGCCGATAGTCGGAAGGGCCTCGTCTTCGGATGTCGGCTGCCCCCGGCTTTCGTTTGGCCTTCGCTTGTCAGCGACAGATGATCGACGAAAACCGGACGGCAATGAGTCCCATAGTGATGCGCTGCAATCGCAGGAACCCCCTGCGAAACGCGCTACCCGCCGAGCGTTTATCGCTTTCGGGTAACCGCGATCACCTATCCCGGCGGCTAGTGAATAAAGCGGGAGGTTTTCGGAACTCCCCGTTTATTATTGCGGGCGGCGCTGATAAATTGGGCCATTTCGCGATCTTGGTCGGCAAGATGTTTGAGGAACCATTCCCGCAGGAACTCAGCCAAGGGGCGCACGGTGGTGCCCTGTTGGCGGAAATCGCAAATGCGTTTATCAAGAACCTGTAAAAGATTGAAGTGCTCGCGTTTTTGCGCATCCAGATGAGGATATCGATACACCGACATAAGCACTTCTTCACTGTTGAAGTGGTAAAAAGCATAGCGATCAATTTCGCGTAAGAGATCGCGGGCGCTGCGATCAATGACTGCGGCTTCAGAGAATTCATGGAGTTCCCCAATGAGCGAAAAGAGATAGCGATGCTGCGCATCAATTTCTTCTAATCCCACCTCGTAGCGTGGTTGCCATGCGTATTGGGTATCCATACCTAGTCCCTCTCGTTTCAGTCTGGCGCGGTGTAGAAATCAAACCAATGGCGTAAACGCTCGCGCACCAGATGCAGATCCTTATCCATATCCTGCAGTGAATCATAGCCAGCGCAGCGGGCAAAGGTCATACGTTCATCGGCATCGGTGGGCAGGTGTGAAATGGCGGTACCAGCGTAGAGTCGCATCCGCGATTCGATCCAGCGTAAAAGCGAAACTCCCACTAAGAGATCGGCGGCGGCGGCATCGCAAAGGTCGCCGCGCTTATTTAAACCTACCAGGGCATCGGCAATGGGTATGCCGATGGGCAGCTGCGGAAGCTGCGGATGGCGCTCGTGAAGGTCCGCCAGCATCGCTGGAATCAAGGCTGCAGCACGGGCAGAAAGGCCCTGCAGGGCATGGCGATCAATCTCTGGCGAGGATCGTTGGAAATGGCGCAGGCCGCCCAAAAGGGCATATTGCACCAGGAATTCAGCATCGACATAGCCGCCGGGACCGCGCTTTACGTGGTCTTTGCCGCTGACGCTGGCTTCCAGGCGCTGGCGCATATTGATCAATTGCTGCCGTGCATCGGCGGCCAGGGACTGGTCGAAAACGGCACGAGAGATGGCGCCAATGGCCGTTTCCGTGACCACGGAATCTCCGGCGAGATGGCCGAGGCGGGTATTCGCCAGGCGCTCCCACAGTTCTTTGTCTTTGCTCCAGTAGCTCTCCAGGGTGGCCTGGGATACCACCAGGGCGCCCTGCTCACCCCAGGGTCGCAGGCGGGCATCGATTTCGTAGAGCCGCGCTTCGTGGCAGTCGCGGATGAGATTACGGCACACCCGCTCCCAGAATTCCGAACCGTCGTGTTCACCATCGGGACAGCGCCCATCGCCAGCGCAGACCATAATCACGTCGAGATCGGAGGAATAACTCATTTCCCCAGATCCGGCCTTGCCCAGACCAAGGATGGCGCAGCCCTCAAGGCTGCCATCGGCGCGTTGGGGAAGACCCCAGCGCTGGGCGAGTTGGTCGCGGTGGTAGGCGAAGAGGCAGCGCAGAATCGCCGCCGATACCTCGCTTAAATGCCGGGACACTGCCCAGGGCGCCATGCCTTCCAAGTCCTCAATGGCGGTGGCAACCAATTCGCGAGCCTGGAAGAAGGCCACCATCGGCAGCACTTGTTCCTGATTGGCGGTGGCATCGTGCAATTCACTATCCATCGCCGCGGCATTGGGCACCCCGCGATGCAAGCGCTCAACCACTTCATCGGCCAATCCGGGATGGGCCACCAGGGTGTCGACCAGGGCATCAGCCCAGCCAGCTAAATTAGTGAGGCGGCGTCGGGTATCGCTTTGGCGCAACAGCTGTTCGTAAAAGATGGCCCGGCCGCCCACCGATTCAACGATGCGGACAAAATTATGCAGAGCCCGATCCGGCCGCGGCGAGACGCGGATATCAGCCAAAAGATCGGGCAACAAATCGGCCAGGGCGTGCTCGGTACGTGAGCGGCGGAGAAGAAAAAAACGCTCTTTGGCCAGGGCCCGAATCAAGCCCAGGGCGCGATCGGGGTCTTGGAAGCCAACCGGGGTGAGTAGACGCTCGCGAACCACCGACGAGGGATCTTCGGCATTGATCAGCGCAAAGGCGGCGGCGCGCTCGTCGTCGCAGGTGAGATAGTGACTTTCCGCCAACTGGCGCACCCGCACCCGGGTCATGGTTAAATCTGCTTCGAAGCGCTGCAGGCCGTCCTCACCCAAATAGCCGCAGCGATTGGCCAGATGTCGGCGCTGCTCCATATCGTTAGGCAATTCGTGGATTTGCCGGGATTCCCACATCTGCAGGCGATGCTCAACCATGCGCAGCCACTCATAAAATTGGCCGAGTTGTTCGTGGTCTTCACGGCCTAAAAGACCATGGCGCAGCAGGGCATCCAAGCATTCAAGGGTAGAACGGCGGCGCAGCTCTGGCAGACGTCCGCCCCAGCCAAGCTGATAGTACTGCACTAAGAACTCTATATCGCGAATACCTCCGGAACCAACTTTAACATCGTTATTTTGAGAGCGCTCCTCGATACGCAAACGCATAGCGCTAGCATCTTTCAATTCTTCCCATCGCGGATCGATGGGGAAAATCCAAGGCTGCAAATCATCAATTACCTTATGCCCCAAATCTAAATCGCCAGCCACCGGCCGAGCCTTAATCCAAGCCTGGCGTTCCCAGCTACGGCCCACCGAATAACAGTAATCAAGAAGTTCACGGGCGGATAGAGCTAGCTCTCCGCTATCCCCTTCGGGGCGCAATCGCATATCAACCCGATAGAGGCGCCCTTGGGGAAAGGAGGTGTCGAGAATGCGGATGACTTCTTGGCCGAGGCGACAGAAATAATCGTGAGACTGAGATGAATCGGCCTCGGAATTGCGGCGATAGGCGAAGATGAGATCAATATCGGAGGAATAATTGAGTTCCCGCGCCCCTAACTTGCCCATAGCGAAGACGGTGAAAGAACCCGGCAGCGGTCCCATACGATCAGCCAGGTCTTCGCATGCGATATCGAGGGCGGCTTGAATGCAGACATCGGCGAGGTCGGCAATTTCATTGGTGATTGCGGCGAAACTCCAATCACCCATAAGATCGCCAAGGGTAATGCGCAGTAGGTGGCGATGTTGAAAGCTAATGAGGGCTCCCACCCGGCCGTCGAGATTCTGCTGATTGGCGGCGAAGTGCTCCCATTCTTCGCGCATGGAACGGCGACCAAAGACTTGACGGAATAAGCGCTCCTGCACCACCGACCAAAACTGCCCGTATTCAAAGATGGCAATGCCCAAACCAAAGCGGCTGCAACCAGCCAGACGCACAAGACATTCGAGGGCGATGGGATCGTGATCGAGACTGCGCAGTTCGGTGGCAACTCGCCCATCGCCGGTAATAAAACGTCGCACTGCGCGCACAATATCATCGGGATCGGAGAAGCCGGCGGCAAGATCATCCACCCGACTCAACACCCGCTCGGCTTCAAGGCCGTAATCGTGTTCAAAGCGCTGGCGAGGATTTAAACGGGGGGCATTCACGACGACCCACCCGGTAGCGAAGCCAGCACCCAACGCCCCAGCAGATCCTGCTCTAAATTTACCGCGGTGCCGGCCCGCGCCTGGCCGAGGGTGGTGTGGGCGAGGGTATGGGGAATGACCGCAATCGAGCAGCGACGGCCGCGGCAATCCCAGGTGGTGAGGCTAATGCCATCCACCGCCAGCGAGCCCTTTTCGACCACCCGCACACTGCCATCCTCGGGTAGCATAATCGTAAAGCGTTCGCTATCCCCTTCGCGGCGTCGCTCGCTAATCCGGCCAACCCCATCAATATGCCCCGATACCAAGTGCCCGCCGAGGCGGTCTCCGAGGGCCAGAGCACGCTCAAGATTGACCGGCATGCCCGATTTCCAAGTGCCAGCCGTTGTTTTGCGCAGGGTCTCGGCGCTGATATCGAATTGGGCAATGCCGCCCTCCAGACTGGCGATGGTCAAACAGGCACCATTGACGGCAATGCTATCGCCCAACTTTGCATCAAGGGACAGGGGCCCTAAGTCCAAACGTAATTGGGCATCCTGACCAAGCTTGCGCAACTCCAGGATCGGGCTCACCTGCTCAATGATTCCGGTAAACATAGTCCATCCCCTTCATGGGGCTCACCCCCGCTCTGGCGTGTATGGCCAGGCAGCCAACTGGACCTCGATCGCGCCGGAACCGGCACATCCGAGCCCATTGGCCATAACGTCATTCCATCATCCAAGGTCAAGTGGGCAAGCATGGGATTAAACAGCACTTCCCTCGTTCTTGCCAGGATTGTTTGGCGGTAAAGGACCATGCCCATGTCCTACAGGACCTTTCCTGAAGTACTAATCAGCCTTATCCTGCACCCCCCGAGATCTGCGATGGTTTTACACCCTTTGGGCGGTCCTTCAGCTGCCTGTTCACCCAAGTGCGATGTTTAACTTAGCACACATCGCCTTCATCGCCCATTGCATCGGCCTCTCATGCGCACACTTATACTCATGGCCCCAACACACCAACTCAGCACCCCGATCCGCACCATAACCTTTGATTGGGGCGACACGCTGGTAGCCAACTACGGCATGCCCTACGGCTTTGTGCATCAACGGGCCTTACACCAATTGACTCTGGATCTGCAGGCCTCCGGCGCGCTTCTGCCGCCTGATTGGGAAGCATCCTGTGCCCAACAATTGCACACCCTGTGGGTGGAGAGCGCGCAGCCGGATCTCAATCCCGAGCAGCGAGAATTTGATTACGACGCCTTGATCACGAGCTGGCTGGATGCCGTCAACTGTCAGCGCGGTCGCCCCGAAATTGATGCCGCGGTGGCCACCTATGCAGCCACCATCACCGATACCATTTGCCCCTTCCTTGGCGTCTTGGAAACCTTGCGCGGCCTCAAGGACTTGGGCCTGCGCATCGGTGTGCTTTCCCATGTGCCCTGGCCGGGCTGGGCCTGCCGAGCTTGGTGGCAGCGCAAGGGCTGGGCTCCCTATGTCGATTTTTATTCGCTCTCCAGCGATGTTGGTTTTATTAAGCCCCATCCCGCTCACTACCAGCATGCCCTTGATCAAGCCGGCTGCGCCGCGGCTGAGATTCTGCATGTTGGCGATCATCCCGAACGCGATGTGGTTGGCGGAAAGGCCTTTGGCTTTCAATGCGCCCTTAAAGTTACCCAGGGGATCTATGAAGACTCTGCCCTTCTCAGGAGTGAACCCCATATCGCCATTGCCCATGTGCAAGAGCTTCTCGAGCTCTTCCGTGCTGAGCCACAACTGCTAGCGCAGCCATGAGCGCTGTGATAATGCTGGTGCAACCATCGTTGAAAGGATGGCCTGCGTCTCGCCCATGATTCCATAGAGCATACCGGAGTTCCCATGCATCGCCTATTATCACTGATCTTCGCCTGCATGCTTCCCGTGATCTGGGCGGCAGATGCATTCTCTACGGAAGCCTTGCCCCCGGATTGGCGTCAAGAGTTTCGGCCCACGGATGATTCTTGGCGCCAACTCGATCAGCATCTGCGCTTCAATAACGGCACCGAGCCGGCAACCCTCGATCCTCAAATAATGACCGGGGTCCCCGAGGGGCGGATTGCCTTAGCCCTTTTTTCCGGGCTGGTAAGCCTGCATCCGCGCACCCTCCAGCCAGTGCCCGATCTCGCCGAGCATTGGAGCATTAGCGAAGACGGCAAGGTCTATACCTTTACCCTGCGCCAAGGCCTGCGCTGGTCTGACGGGGTGAAAATTGATAGCGCCACCATCCGCGACTCTTGGCGGCGTCTGCTTGATCCTGCCCTGGCCAGCGAGTACAGTTACCAATTTTTTGCCGTAGCCGGGGCCCAGGCCTATTTCCGGCGCGAGATCCCCTTCTCCCAGGTAGGTGTTGCCACCCCCGATGCCCACACCGTGGTGGTAACCTTAGAGCGGCCCACCCCCTGGTTTTTGGAACTCTGTGCCTTTGCCACCTTGAAACCGGTACCCCTACATGTGATTGCAGAGCGCGGTCAACGCTGGACACGACCTGAAAATATCGTCACGAGTGGACCATTCACTTTAAGCGAGTGGCATCCCCGTCGCCACCTGCGTATGCAGCGCAATCCCAAATACTGGGATGCTGATCAGGTAATCCTTGAACGAATTACCGCTTTTCCTTATGATGATCTCAATACTGCCCTCCAGGTCTACCGCAGCGGCGGCATGGAATGGATGCCGGGGGTGCCGGTAAACCAGGTGGAAGAACTGCGTTCGCATCCTGATTATTATGCTATGCCGTATTTAGGCATTTATTTTTATCGCTTTAACGTCACTCGGCCACCGCTTGACAATCCCTTAGTGCGACGGGCCTTGACCAAGGCGATTAATCGCTCGGTGATTACCGAGTCGATCACCCGCGCCGGCGAGAAGCCTGTCAGCTACTGGTGTCCGCCGATTGGCGCTTATCAACCGCGGGGTGGTTTGGAGTATGATCGCGATGCGGCCAGAGCCTTACTTGCTGAAGCCGGCTATCCTGGCGGCCGGGGCTTCCCGGTGCTGGAGATCCTCTTTAACACCTCGGAATCCCATAAGGCTATTGCTGAAAATATCGCCCACCAATGGCGGCAGGTCTTGGGAATTAATGCCACTGCCCGCAACCGTGAGTGGCAAACCTACCTGGCCGATCTGCGCAATCTCGACTACCAAGTGGCTCGGTCTGCCTGGATTGGTGATTATTACGATCCAAATACTTTCTATGACTGCTTCGTTTCCGGAGGAGGCAATAACCGCACCGGCTGGAGCAACGCCGAATACGACGCCCTCCTCGCCAAGAGCCAAGAAACCCTAGAGCCGGAACAACGTCAGGCCATTTTCGATCGCATGGAGGAGATCCTTCTCCGTGAAGAAGCGGTTATTGCACCCATCTACCATTATGTTTATCAAGGCATGCTGCACGAAACGGTGATGGGCTTTGAGCACAACCCCCGAGACTATCATCCTTTCCAATATCTTTGGTTGCAGCCCTAGCTGCATTGGCAGCGCAAAGTCTCTGAGTCAACATCTGGCTAGCCGCCTTCACTGACTGACCCTCAAGATCTGAGCTCCTGTTTTCCGTTCGCCTTGGTTGCCCAGGCGCTGCCCCAAGGCGGCACCAATGTGCCATGCGCTGCCAGTCACCCGCAGGGCGGCGGCAGCGGCAGGACTAACTGCCATGCCGCGGCCAATGGCATAGAACTGGGGGTGATCAGCATAGGGCTGCAGCACCGTCGGCGGCAGGCCATAGAAAGCGCGACTGGGCCAGCGCCAGCGCACTCCCCCGGCATCATGCCATTCATAAGGCCAGGCGAGCCAACACAGACCGCGCTGCTCCTGAGCAAAGAGCTGATCGAGACTGAGCTCCCCAGCGTGACCCCCACCGTCACGGGACACGAATTCCTGGGGGCCCTGCACCACCCGCGCTTCGAGGGCCTGGGCGGCCACCTGCCATTTAGCCAGGGCGACTTCAGACCAGCTAGCGGCATCCACCCCCAGCTGCCACAGCCCCTGGTCGGCGGGCTCTAAACTGAGCGCCGGCGGTTGCGCCCCCTCCTTCCCCAGGGCCCGGTAGAGGCGGCGCAAAAGGGCGGGGCGTTGCTGGGGATCACACCAGGCGGTGACTAAGTCGGGAGCTAAGGCGATGGTTCCACGCAGGGCGCCCCACTGGCCGGCCGAGCGCTGCGCCAAGTCAAGCATGGCCGCCACCTCGCCGCCGCCGCTGGCATCGACAAGGTCATCGGCCAGCCAGCTGCCATCGGAGAGATTCAGAACATAGCCCTGACCATGCCTGCCTAGGCTCTTGAGCGATGACCCTAGCTGTATTTTGACCCCTGCATGTGCACAGAGCCGGTCAAGGCCGGCGGCCAGGGCCTGACCATGGCTGGGCCACAGCCACACCCGGCCCCGGCGCTGGGGGGCACCGGTGGCCACCTGCGCAAGCCAGGGAGCGCTGAGATCTGGCTCGAGGAGTTCCGGCTGCGCCGCATCAATGGCGGCCAGGCCGCACAGACTGCGGTGATCACCCTGCCGCGCCACCCCGCCGAGGGCGTCACTGGCTTCATAGAGGCGCAGCTCTGCACCGCGGCGGGCGGCGGCCCAGGCCACCGCACAGCCGGCGACACCGCCGCCAATCACCGCAATGCGCCGGCCCATTAGGCCTCCCCAGCCAGGGCGCTGCGCAGCTCCGCAAGCAGGCGCCCGGGCGGGCAGTGGGGCGCCACCGCCGCCGTGGCCAAGCAATCGATGACCAGGCCGCGGGGATCGCGGTGGATAAGCAGGGCCAAACCGGGAGCCGGCGGCGGCAGTACGGCGTGATCAACCCCCAGCACCGGAAAGCCGGCGAGCAGGGCGGGCAGTTCATTGCGCCCACTCAAACCACAGACCGCCGAGGCACCCAGACCCGGGCGGCCAAAACCCAATTCCCCGCGGATGAGGGTGAAGGGCAGGGGCGCGGCAAAACTCAGGCCGGCTAGGATGCGCTCGACGCCACCGGCCGCCACCCAGGCCTTCTGCGCCGCCTGGGCTGTTTGCGCAGCGCTGGCCACATCCGCCTCGGCGGCGGCGGCGTCGAGGCTGGCAAAGCAGAAGCCATGACCATTGATGCAGGCCGCCGCCTCCTCCCGGGTGCGCAGATCCACCGCCATCGGCAAGATCAATCGCCCGCGGGCGCCGGCCACCCGATAGAGGGCGCGGGCGAGGGCAGCCAACTGCCAGGGGCCCTCGCCAAAGCGGCCGGTGGCCGCCCGCTGCGCCGCCCGTATGGGCGCTTCGGCCGCCTCGTCGACTATGATCTGGGCACGCTGCAGGGGCTGCAGTCCCGCCCCGGGACAGCGTCGGGGTTGCCAGTGGCCACCGTGAAAGGGCTTCATCAGGGCGGGCAGACCCCGGGCCAAGCTGCCGCGCTGCGCTGCCGAAACCGGTAGCGCCGCCGGGGCACGCTGTCGGTGATCGCTAGCGGCAAGGGCAGCCAGGGCCTGATCATCGCCGAGGGCCCGCAGCAGGGCCAGGGCGGCGCGGACATCGCAGAGACGGTGATCCCATTCCAGGCTGAAGGTGGGCTGCTCACCGCCCTGCCAATGCCATTGCACCGCCGCCTCGCCGGCCACGTCCTTGCCCAGGCGCCAGCCCCGCCGCAGCCAGCCCCCCTGCCAGCGCGCCATCAAAAGCGGACAGGCCCGAATGAGCTGCCGCCAGCGCTGGGCAATGGCCGGGGGGCAAGCCTGTGGACCCGGCCCGGCCAGGCGCAGATGCAGGGCGGCGCGGTTCCCCGGCCCTCCACCGCGGCGGATAAGGCGGTGCTGAATACAGGCGAACTGATCGCCCGGCGCCAGGGCGATGAGATTCCCCCTCATGACCGCCGGGCCAGCGCCTCACGGTAGCCCTGGACCAGACTCCGCGGCGTCTCCAAGGCCTCGTCGGCCAGGCTCAACTCGTCCACGCCGAGGGCTGCCTCCACTTCCAGGGTACAGCGCATGAGGCCGTGGCTATCCAAGCCAAGCTGCTCAAGATCCTCATCCAGACGTTGTTCAAGTTGGACCAACTCCATACCCAAACTACGGGCAAGGATGGGCAGAATCAGATCCGGGGTGGCATCGAGATGGGGCATAACCGAAGACTAAGGGACTGCAGAGCAGTGCCAGCGCGGTTTGGGGCTCAATGCAGGGCGGCGCATCTATGGGCTGGGTGTCAAGTACCAAAGCTGCCTCGGTCACGAAAAGAGCATAAAGCCCCCCACCCCCACAACTCTGCTGGACGTTTAGCAGAGCCCTGGGGAGCTCGAGGGGCAAA
>REDX01000154.1 GCA_007695355.1 Planctomycetota bacterium | reverse complement strand
TTGCTCAGGCCGCAGCGGCAAACGAGAGCGATGACGACGATGAAGCGGTGCGGCAGGAGTTTTTTGACCGCGGCCTGCTGAGCCTCGACGATCTTCAGGATCAGCTACGGCTGATTGAGTCCGGAGGCGATGGCGAGGCTGCCCTGGCCGAATGGCGGCGGACCATCCACACCATTAAGGGTGAAAGTGGGATGCTGGCCCTCGACCAGGTGAATTGCGTATGCACGGCGGTGGAAGAGCTGCTTGAGCAGCCGCAAGCGGTGGCCCAGCTGCCCCATCTCTATGCCGTACTGGATTGGTTTCGCGCCTGCTTTGATGGGCGTGGCATCACCGATGTCCCAGATCCGGCGCCGCTTTTAGCGACCCTGCAGGGAGCCAGGCAGGAGGTAATGCCGAGAACACCCCCTCCCCAAGCGGCAAGCGGACAGTTTGTGCTGCGCGCCGAAGGAGCAATGCTCGCTGAATTTGTCAACGAGGCCACCGAGCATTTAGAAAATGCCGAGGTGCAGTTACTGGAGTTGGACACTAATCCGGCAAACGCCGAGGCCATTCATTCGCTGTTTCGTTCGTTCCATACCATCAAGGGCCTGGCGGGATTTATGGAACTGGCACCGCTGCAGGAACTAGCCCACCACAGCGAAACCTTTCTCGACCGTTGTCGCGATCACACGGTCACTTCAGGGGCGGTGGATCTGGTATTTGCCGCCATTGACGGCATGAAACGCCTGGTGGCTGCTTTACGTGAGGCGCTTGAGCAGGGCCACGGATCCATGGTCATCGATGGGCAACTGACCGAGCTCACCCAGCGCTTACACGCGGCAATGGACGATACCAGCCTCTATGCCGATGCCGCTGATGACGGCGATGGTGCAACTGAGGGGAAATCGGCGGCGCAAAGCCGCAGCCCAGGTCCCAAGTTGGGGGAAATTCTCTGCCAGTCGGGGGTTACCGACGAGGCCACGATTGAGCGGGTCCTGCAACAACAGCGGGCGAAGGGCGAGGGGACAGGCCCCCGGCTGGGCGAGCTCCTGGTGCGCGAGCACGTGGTGCCAGCGCGGGAGGTGTCCTCGGCACTGCGTCAGCAGCGCAGCGCCACGGTGGTGCGGGAATCGGTGAAGGTGGATGCCCAGCGCTTGGATCGTTTGGTGGATGCCATCGGCGAACTGGTGATTGCCGAGAGCATGGTCTCCCAAGACAATCAGGTGCAGCAACTGGCGCGACTGGGGTCGGAGTTTAATCAGCGACTCAATTTATTGAGCAAAATTACCCGTGAATTACAGGAAATCGCCACCTCCCTGCGCATGGTGCCGATCAAGAGCACCTTTCAGCGCATGGCCCGCTTGGCGCGGGATGTGGCGGGGCGCACCGGCAAAGAGGTGGATTTCCGCAGTCGTGGCGACGACACCGAATTGGATAAAAATGTGGTGGACCGCATTGGCGACCCTTTGGTGCACATGGTGCGCAATGCCATTGACCATGGCCTGGAACCCGATGCCGCGGCGCGCCGCGCCGCCGGCAAAGACCCCCGAGGAGTGATTGAATTGGCGGCCTTTCACCAAGGGGGCACGATCTGCATTCAAATCCGCGATGATGGACGTGGCCTGAATCGTCAGCGCATTTGCGTCAAGGCCCAAGAGCGTGGCCTGATTAGCGCCCAAGAGGCGCATGAAATGAGTGATGGTGATATCTATCGCCTGATTTTTCACCCGGGTTTTAGCACCGCCGAGAGCGTCTCGGATCTTTCTGGTCGCGGTGTGGGGATGGATGTGGTGAAAAAGTCCATTGCCGAATTGCGCGGTCAGGTGGATATCGACAGCACCCCCGGAAAGGGCTCTACCTTCACCATCCGCTTGCCCCTGACTTTGGCAATTATCGACGGTATGGTGTGCCGGGTAGGGACTGAGCGCTATATTATTCCCACCTTGGCCATAACCCGCTCTCTGCGGCCACGGCCCGAGCAGCTTGCCAGCGCCATGGGTAATGGAGAAATGCTCAATTTGCACGGCGAGGTGATGCCGATATTTCGTTTGCATAAGCTGCTCAACGTCGCCGATGCCCAGGGCGACCCTACCCGTGCCTTATTGGTGGTGATCGACGGTGAGGATCGCAAAACGGCGCTCATGGTGGATGAGCTCTTGGGTAAGCAGCAGATTGTCATCAAGAGTCTCGGCCAGGGCCTGCGCCCGGTGCAGGGCATTGCCGGTGGTGCCATCATGGCCGATGGCAGCGTGGGTCTGATTGCTGATCCCCAGGCCCTCATTGCCCTGGCCCACGGTGTGCCCCAAGCTTTAGCGGTGTAGCCATGGGGAAAATACTTGCCAGGGATGATTCGTTGACTATACATGTAACGCGGGGTGCGTCCTCAGATTCATATCTCAAGAAGAGCAAATATTCTTGCTGCATTCTGCAACAGTTATTACGGAACACCCATCGGTGGTATTTTCGTAGTAATAGCCAAGACGATAGTCCTTTCTCATTGCTGGAGTAACGTTTATGTCTTTTGCATCCTGGTCCCTGCGGGGCAAACTCGTCGCCATCGGCATTACCTTTCCCGCGGTCTTGATCGCCATTTTATTCTGTCTCTACTTTTTTCAGACCAAAACCGCCAGCGAGGCGGCGCTCGTGGATAAGGCGATGGGCATCACCCTCACCGCCGAATCCACTCGCCTCAATATGGAGGATAAATGGGAGATAGGTGCTTTTACTCCACAACAGTTGCAGGAATGGGCCCACCAAGGCCGTGATGGGCAGCGCCGCATTCTGGAAGCAGTGCCGGTGGTTTCGGCCCTGCGCGCTGCGGCAATGCAGTCCGAGGCGGGGGGGTACGAGTTCCGCGCTCCCAAGATTAATCCGCGTAACCCGCGCAACGAACCAGATGCCATTGACCTTGACGCCCTGGCCGAATTGCGCGCTACGCAACCCCGTCTGGCAGCCGGTGAGGCCAATAGCAATGCTACCACTCGCCGCGATCCGGAGCGCAATCAAATTCGTTATTATCGTGCGGTTTATTTGGGTGACACCTGTTTGTATTGTCATGGCAGCGCCAGTAATCCGGCACATAATATCTGGCCAAATCCCGAAGAAAATCCCGAGGGCCGCGACCCCACCGGTGGCTTGATGGAGGGCATGCAGTCTGGAGATTTCCACGCAGCTTTTATGATTGCCCAGGATCTTGATGCCGCAGATGCGCAATTATCGTCGACTATGATGTGGGGAGGCTTGGCCGCGCTGCTGGCCTTAATCCTTGGTGGCATTGGTTTTGCCGTGGTGATCGTGCGCACCGTCGAGCGTCCCATTAGTGCCATTGCCAATGGTTTGGGCGAGGGCGCGGCGCAGGTGTCCTCGGCCTCGGGCCAGGTGTCCAGCGCCAGCCAATCCATGGCCCAGGGGGCCAGCGAACAGGCAGCCAGCCTTGAAGAAACCTCTTCTGCCCTAGAACAATTGTCGAGTATGACCCGACAAAATGCCGAAAATGCCGGTCAGGCCAACACTACCACCACGGAAGTGGAACAGGCGGCCAATCGCTCGCGCGATAGTTTGCAGCGCATGAGCGATGCTATCGGCAAGATTAAAGCGGGGGCTGATCAAACGGCGAAAATCATTAAAACCATCGATGAGATTGCCTTCCAGACCAATCTCCTGGCGCTGAATGCGGCGGTGGAAGCAGCTCGGGCCGGGGAGGCCGGCAAGGGCTTTGCCGTGGTGGCCGAGGAAGTGCGTTCATTGGCCCAGCGTTCTGCCGAGGCAGCCCGTTCTACAGCCGACTTGATCCGTGATAGCCAGCAAAATGCCGACCATGGGGTGCAGGTTTCCGACGAAGTGGCCGCGGTGCTGGGGCAGATTATTAGCGGCGTTACCAAAGTCAGTAGCCTGGTGGCCGAGGTTTCCAGCGCCACCGACGAACAGGCCAAGGGTATCGACCAGCTCAACCAAGGGGTGCAGCAGCTGGATGGAGTAACCCAGTCCAATGCCGCTTCAGCTGAGGAATCGGCCTCGGTGAGCGAAGAGCTCAATGCCCAGGCGGAAGACCTGCACAATATGGTGGCCGAGTTGCTGCACCTGGTACACGGTGTCGGCCATCGCAGTGCCTCGGCAGCTGTGCCTCAAGCCACGGTGAAGCGCCTCGGTTCTTCCTGAGTTGTACCGGCATCCAGACCAGGGGCTGGCATTGCCGCGGACAGCGCCTATACTGGCATTCTGGAGTGGCCACGGTGGATGCATCGACTTTTCAACAATTCCGAGACTATATCTATCAAGTCAGCGGCATTACCCTGGGCGACAATAAAGAGTCCCTGGTCTCGGCGCGCATTGCCAAGCGCATGCGGGCCCTGGATATCACAGATCCCCGGGCCTATCTCGAGCGGGTGCGCCGGGATGATGCGGGCACGGAATTGGTGGAGATGCTTGATGCGATCTCCACCAATGTCACCTCCTTCTTCCGCGAGCCGCAGCATTTTGAGTTTCTTAATACTACGATGCGGGGGTGGATGGCAGGGGGGCAGCGGCGTTTTCGCCTGTGGTGCGCCGCCGCTTCATCGGGGGAAGAACCCTACACCAT
>REDX01000067.1 GCA_007695355.1 Planctomycetota bacterium | reverse complement strand
CCGCTCCGGCGGTAAGAATCGTGGCCCGCTGTTCGAAGGCGGTCAAAATCCTTTGTGGATGCGCATTCCCCGTCGCGGATTCTCGAACCATCGTCATCGCGTGGCCTACCAGGCCCTGCCTTTGGCCCGGATTCTTTCCCGCGTCGACGGCAACGATGTCAGCCTTGAGGCCCTGGCTGCATCCGGTCTCTCCCAACTGGGTGAACGCATTAAAGTTGTGAGCCCGGTGGCGGTGGATCGTGCCATCACCTTGACCGCCCATCGCGTCAGCGCCAGCGTGCGCCAAGCGATTGAAGCTGCCGGTGGCAGCGTAACTGAAATTGACGCGGCGCCTGCCGCAGCGTCCGGGAAAGGTGCGTAGGCGATATGGCGCCAGGTGACCCGATCGCGGGAAATCCCTATAAGCAACTGCTGAAACGGTTCTTCATCACCTTCTTGCTGGGGGTGGTGATTTATCGTTTGGGTGTGATCATCCCCGCTCCCGGCATTGATGTCGAGACCCTGCGGGCATTTATGGACCAGGACGAGGCAGGCTTCGCCATTCTCCGCTGGGCTGATATGTTCAATGGTGGCGCCATTAGTAACGCCTCAATCTTTGGCTTGGGCATTATGCCCTATATTTCTGCAAGCATTATCTTTCAGCTTCTCACCGCCAGTTATCCGGCATTAAAAGCCCTGCAAAAAGAGGGTGAAGTTGGACGGCGTAAGATTCAACAATATACCCGTTATGCCACCGTGGTGATCTGCCTTATGCAAGGGGGCCTGGCTTCTATCGCCTTGACCCGCATTACCCACGATGGGGCAAATGTGGTAATGGTTGATAATACGGCCTTCTTCGCCATTCAATCGGCGCTGGTGGTTACGACTGGCTCAATGATTCTCCTCTGGATTGCGGAACAGATTACTAAATTTGGAATCGGTAATGGTGTCTCGGTGGTGATTATGATCAGTATTCTCGCCTCCATGGCCCCGGCGATGACCGATATGTTCCAGGGGTCTGCCGGCGTCGATCTGGTGAAGTTCTTGGGCATTGTTGCTATGTTTATCGCCATTATTGCCGGTATCTGCATGATTACTTTGGCTCGTCGCCACATCCATCTCGAGCAGCAACGACGCATTCAAGGGAATAAAGTCTATGGTGGCGGGCAAACCCAGCTGCCCCTGATGATCAACCAAGCCAATGTCATTCCCGTCATCTTTGCCTCGCCGGTGATGGTGGCGCTGGTCTTCCTGCTCACCATGTTGGCTGGCTGGGCCGGTATTGAGACCCTCGGCGGCCTGCTCGATTACGATACCCCGATGTATCGCTACATCTTTGCCGCCCTAATTATCTTTTTCACCTACTTCTACATTTCGATCACTTTCGATCTCAACGATCTCGCCAACCATTTCAAGCAGGCTGGCTTCTTCGTGCGCGGTGTGCGGCCTGGCCGCAATACCGTTGACTATATCCGCTGGCGTCAGCGTCGGGTCACCTTCGTTGGTGCCACGACCCTGGCCCTGATCGCAGTCAGTCCCGGCCTCATTGCCTCAGGCATGGAAATTGGAACAAATGTTGCCAATGCCGTGCTCGGTGGCGTCGGTCTGCTCATCGTCGTCGGCGTCAGCCTTGACATCATCCAGAAGACTTCGGCCTTCCTCCTCGCCAATCAGTACCAGGGACTGATGGGCCAGCAGGGAGAACCCGGTGGTCCTCGCAAGGGCGGCGGTAAGCGGTTCTAGAACCGCCAAAGGAATCTCAGGTATGGCTAAGGAAGAAGCGATTAGGTTGGAAGCAAAGGTTCGGGAAAAACTCCCGAATGCGAGGTTTAAGGTGGTTTTGGATAATGGGCACGAAGTGCTTGCCTACATCACCGGCCGTATGCGACAGCATTACATCAAGATTCTTCCTGGTGACAAAGTCACCATTGAAATGTCTCCCTACGATCTCACCCGCGGCCGCATCGTCTACCGAGAGGCTTGATTGTTTCAGTCTCCAGTGTTCACCGTCGAAACGCTTTAGCGCTAAAGGTAACCCCATGAAAGTTCTCGCTTCCGTCCGTCGCCGCTGCGAACACTGCAAGGTGATTAAGCGTAACGGCCGCATTCGCATCATTTGCATCAATCCCAAGCATAAGCAGCGTCAGGGCTGATCGCCCCCACTGATTAGGAGTCTCTCATGCCCCGTTTGCTCGGCGTCGACATCCCCAACAATAAGAAGGTGCCCTGGGCCCTCACTTCCATTTACGGCATTGGCCTACATCGGGCCCGGCTGATCTGTGAGAAATGCGGCATTGACCAGGAAAAGCGCGCTTTCCAACTTTCCGAAGATGAGCTTGGTCAGCTGACCACCTTCATCGATGGTGCCTTCGTGGTTGAAGGCAACCTGCGTCGCGAGATCCAGGGAAATATCCAGCGCTTTAAGGAAATTGGTTGCTACCGTGGTTTCCGCCATGCCCGCAGTCTTCCTTGTCGCGGTCAGCGCACCAAGACCAACGCCCGCACGCGTAAGGGCCGTAAGAAGACGGTGGCGAATAAGAAAATCGCGCGTAAGTAAGCAGCCCTTACTTTCTGATTCAAGTTTAACACCAGGAACACCTGCACCATGGCAACCTACAAGAAGAAGAAGCAAAGGAAAACGGCGCGCTCGGGCATCGTTTTCATTAATGCCACCTTCAACAACACCATCATCACCATTACCGACGAACGGGGCGAAGCCCTGTGCTGGGAAAGCTCCGGATCGGTGGGCTACAAGGGAAGCCGTAAGGCGACTCCCTTTGCAGCCCAGTTGGCCATGGAGCGGGCCAGCGAGAAGGCGGCCAAGGCTGGCCTTAAGGATGCTGAAGTCCGGGTCAAGGGTCCGGGTTCGGGCCGTGAAAGCGCGATCCGCTCTTTAGTCCATTCCGGTATCAATGTGAAGGCGATCACCGACGTCACGCCTCTGCCCCATAATGGCTGCCGTCCGCGCAAAAAGCGTCGAGTGTAAACAAACACTTCGACCCAGCTCACTAGACCCTTCACCTTTAGTTACAGGGAGACGCTCATGCGCATCCGTTGGCGCGGCTTTGAAATGCCCACCCGTGTCGAGAAGGACGAGAACACTGCCTCTGGCACCTACGCCAAGTTCTCGGCCGAACCTTTCGAGCGTGGCTTTGCCACCACCATCGCCAATAGTCTGCGCCGGGTGCTGCTCAGCAGCATTCAGGGTGCTGCCGTTCGCTCGATTCGCGTCGAAGGCGCGGATAACGAGTACGCGGTGATCCCCGGCGTACTTGAGGACATGGCTCAAATCGTTCTTAATATCAAGAAACTGCGGCTGCGTCTCCACTCCGATGAGGATGTGGTGGTACGGTTAGAGAAGACCGGCGAGGGCCCCGTGCGCGCCGGAGATTGCACCCCTCACCAGGATGTCGAAATCATCAACCCCGAATTGGTGATCGCCAATTTGGCCAGTGATGTCACCTTCTCGGTGGAACTCGATATTGGCCCTGGCCGTGGTTACGTTCCCGCCGAACAACAGAGCGTTGATGGCAAGCCCATCGGCACCATTGCCATCGACAGCATCTACTCGCCAGTGGTGCGGGTAGCCTTCGATGTCAATGTCGCGCGCCTTGGTAAGCGCACCGATTTTGATAAGCTCGAGCTGGAAATTTGGACCGATGGCTCCATCAGTCCGGAACTGGCTTTGGTTGAGGCCACCAATATCCTGCGTAAGCACCTCAATCCCTTCATCAAGTACTTCGAGATTGGTCGCGAGTTCGAAAACGCTACCGCTACCGGTCTGGTCATTGAAGGCGACAACGAGCGCTCTGGCAAGCTTTCCAAGCAGATCAGCTTCCTGGATCTCTCGGTGCGCTCTGAAAACGCCCTGCGTGCTGCCAATATCAAGACCATCGCTGACTTGGTGCAGATGGATGAGACCGAGGTAAGCTCTATCTCTAATCTCGGCAAGATCAGCGCGAAAGAACTCAAGAAGAAGCTGGCCGATCACGGTTTAAGCTTTGGCATGCGCCTCGCCTCCTCTGAATAGGGGCAGGATATTTAATGCGGCGTCTGGTATGGTCGATTACCAAGGCGCCGCTCATGGCCCGACTCCAGGTGCCGGTACCTCATACGGCCGGCACTGGGCCCTCACCATCGACCCCAGTTAGGAGTATCCCATGCGTCACCGCGTTGCCGGCCGTAAATTCAACCGCACCTCTGCCCATCGTGAGGCCATGCTACGCAATGTCGTCAGCAACCTCTTTGAACATGGGCGCATCTCCACCACCGTGCCCAAGGCCAAAGAGGCCCGTAGCTTGGCGGAAAAGTGCATTACCTTGGCCAAGAAGGCTGCCGCCAGCGATGACCCGGCGGTTAAGCTTCACTGCCGTCGTCAGGCCCTAAAGAAGCTGCACCGCACGCAGGTGGTCAAGCAGCTTTTTGAAGAAGTGGCTCCCCGCTATACCGATCGCCAGGGCGGCTATACCCGCATCCTTCGCGCTGGTTTCCGCCTCGGCGACAATGCGCCGATCGCCCTCTTCGAGTTAGTTTAAGCCTTCACAGGCAAATCAGTCTCAGCTCAAAAAGCCCCCGCGTGCTCCGCGGGGGCTTTTTTTTGTGTGCCAGGCATGGCACGTATCTCGGAGGGTGAAAGTCCCTCTTCGGACCC
>REDX01000242.1 GCA_007695355.1 Planctomycetota bacterium | reverse complement strand
TTAATAATAACCAACTGATACCTATATGCTTGCCTAGAGCTTTGAGTGGCCCTGGGTTGTAGGCGGCTGTGACAAGGCCCCATTTGATCTTCCCCCCGGAAATCGGACACCGGGTTAAGGTTGTTGGCCACCTTGGCCAATATGGTGGTATAATGACTTTGTGCCAGCGGGAGGGAGGCACCCGGGTGGTGCCGGGACCAAGCGCCCAGTTGGTGGCCTGACTGCCGCAGTGCGGTGGGGCCCGGGGGCACCAGTGATGCTGGTGTCCCCGGGCTTTTTATCCTGGGCTCATCTCGCGCTGCGCGTCCTGAGGTGGAGCATGGTGCCTGCCTGCCTTGGCACCTGATTCGAATGCACAGGGGCTGAGATATCCGAGGCTCGAGTGCCGTCGTTCTTTGTTGTAGTACCATTCGATGTACTGGAAAACAGTCGAGCGGACTGCCTGTCGATCGCTGATTTCACGCCCATGGAGCCACTCCACTTTGAGCGAATGAAAAACACTCTCGGCAACTGCGTTGTCGTAGCAGCATCCCGTTTGGCTCATGCTTTGTCGAACCTGATGGCGCTATACTCACGAAAGTGAGCGCTGGTGTACTGGCAGCCACGATCGGAATGGAAGATGACGCCTGGTTCTGGGCGCCGATTTGCCAGGGCCATACTCTCAGGCCCTGATCACCAGTTCTGTGGTGATCTCTGCGCCGAGGGCCCAGCCAACCACCCGCCGGGAGAAGAGATCAAGGACCGTTGCCAAGTATTCAAATCCATCGGCTGTATGGAGGTAGGTGATATCCCCCACCCATTTTTGGTTTGGCTCGGATGCGCTAAAATCCCTTTGAATGAGGTCTGGAAACACGGGTCCCTCGGGGTCCACCACCGTTGTTACCGGTTTGAACCGGCGCCGATGCTGCCTGCCACTCAGGCCCATTTCTCGCATCAATCGCTCAACGCGCTTGCGATTCACTCGATGACCGAGGGCCCGTAATTCCTTGGTAATGCGTGGGACACCATAGGCGCCCTGATGCCGCTCAAAGGTTGCTCTGATCATGGCTGACAGGCGATCCTCATCATCGGGCAGCGAAGCCCCAGGATGCGCTTTCCAGGCATAGTACCCACTGGTAGTCACCTGAAGAACCCGGCACTGAACCGTGACGGGCCATTCATCCGAGTGGGCGTGAATGAAGGCGTATTTCATTCGGCGTCCTTGGCGAAGAATGTCGCCGCTTTTTTTAGGATTTCACGCTCCATGCGGAGGACGCGCACCTCTTCTTTCAGGCGGCGATTTTCTGCCTCCAGGTCCGTGCGCTCAGCCATCGGCAGGAATGCTTGGCTCCCTTGGGTGTCGACTGCCTTCGTCCAGTTACGGAGGTTGGATTCAGTGACGCCAAGGTCAGACGCTGCCCGAGCGATGCCGATCTGACGGCCGAGTTCTACCGCTTCACGTTGAAGGCCGCGTCAAAACGGCGTCGGGTAGCCTTGGGAGTGGGGTTCTTTGATGAGCTCATGATGACATCCTCTCATAGCGCTTTCGCGCTTAAAGGGGTGTCCAGCTTCCGGGGGGAACTTCAGTGGAAGGCATCTAAGGTCTTATGGGATTTACAGGACTGCAAGCTCAAATCCTATTCTCAACGCCCGTCAAGGATGAACGTAAGTCTTTAAACCATACAGGATAATTTATGCGCGCATACTTATGCATCTTCACCATTATTGTACTCGGCATGACCTGTAAGGGCATCCCCGCCGAAGATCATCCTCAAGATCGCTATCGTACGGAGGATGGATTGATTATCATTGATCCTCTACCAGTGCCCGATGCTTGGCGCAATCCTGCTTGGTCTAAGGTCGAAGAACGCGGATTTTGGGGACGTGCTAACTACGTGATCCGCCATTTTGAAGGCAATATCAGTGTGCACACCGAAGGCGAACGGGAAAAATCTTCTTACCCGATCACCATGTTTAACTATTTCCTCGGCGAGCATGAGCGAGTAATGGCCCAACTGCAAAAGGAAGACAATCAGGCCGAGACTGATCATGCCTGGACCAAGGGCATCGATTATTATTGGGGTTTCACCATTAAGGGTCAAATGCGCAAGCTGTTCTATTTCGGCCCGGCCATGGATGAGGCCTATCGCCAGCGCATGATTGACGCCGGAAAGATCTGGACCGCCGATGATCCCCGTCCCAGCTTTGAATTGGTGAGTTCCTTAAACAGCGATCGGCCCCAGGTGCGGGCCTATGCCCTCTCCCTATTGCGGCAATTCCGCGAGAATATTGGCAAACTTGATGACGATGTGATTCCAGGCCGAGTGCGTGACCGTTATGCCGACCAGGATCTCGGTGATGATTACCAGCTGTGGAGCCAGTGGTGGAAGCAATACGCCGACCAGGGCTGGCAAACCTTTGAGGATATTGAACGGCTTGGTAATCCCTTGCCGCATCCGTTGCATGGAGTGGGCAGCGGCCCCGTTGGTGCGCGTTGGGATCCCAGCGTGCGCGGCATGCGCGTCGATGCCCGCAATACGGACAATCTCCGCGCCATGCGCGATATTGCCGTTTATCTCATGGCCGAGAAAACCGGCAATGAGGTGGTGCGCGATCTCTACCGCGATAAAATCCAGCGATTCGTGGTTAATCTGTATCGCAAACACCACGGCGAATGGGATAGCGAAAACTATCTTCATCACACCATTGCTCCCTATCACAATCTCTATGACTTTGCCCAGGATGAGGAAGTCGTCGCCCTGGCCAAGGCAGCCCTGGACTACCTCTACACCGCCGCTGCAGTGAAATACTACCGCGGCGAGGCAGTTGCGCCCACGAAGCGTGTCGGTGGCGGCCTCAATAATTTTGTATGGCTCTATTTTGCTGATCGGCCAGAGCCAGTGGAGCGGCCCTATTACGATCTGCTGCACTCTATTACCAGCGCTTACCGCCCACCCATGGCAGCAATTGAACTGGCCCGGGGCCAATTCCCCCGACCTGCGGAAATGATTAATAGCAAACCCACCTATTCATTCTGGCTGCCCGGGGCTGGCGAAAGTCCGGAAACCTGGGAGACGGTGTATTATGGCAAGAGCTTCTATCTTGGCTCGGCGGTGAGCCGTTCGCCCCAGGGCGATGTGCGCGCCTTTGAAATGCGCCTCGATACCCCCGATGGCTGGGCCAGGCCCTTCCTGGCCAATAGCCGGAATAATTTCAATGGCATGCAGCGGGGCGATCAAATCGGCCAATACCGCAACCTCGTCATTTGGTTGCGCAAGGACGATGGCGCGCGTTTCCGCTTTCAACTCCCCGGAGAAGCATCTTTGGTGCGTGAAGCCGATGTATGGTTCATCGACCACGGCCTCACCTACCTCGCCATTCATCCCATCAATTTGGATCCCAATGCCATCGCTCCCTTGGGCAAAAAAGATAGCGGCGAAGTGCGTTTTGACGCCCGACAGACGGGCGGCAATTATGCTGGTTTCGCCTTTGAGGCCGCCGATGCCGAGGATTACGGGGATTTCGCCGATTTCCGGCGCCGAGTGCTCAGCGACGGTGGCCTTGATGCATCAGGCCTAGACCAGGGCCGTCTCTCCTTAACTTCGGCCCAGGGCCATGTCCTTGGCTACCAGCACCACGACGATGATAATCGGCCCCAGATTAGCCGCGACGGTGAGGTTTACGATTGGGATAAGCATATGGATGTCTATCGCCCCATGGACGATAATGCTCCACTGAGCGTCGGCTGGGGCAGCGGCGTTATGCGCATTGTCACCAATAATGCCCGCTTCGAGCAGACGGTGTCCGAGGACGGAACGGTGACCTTTAGCGCTGAATAAATCGAATGGCGCCTCTCTACACTCACCCCCGGGATCGCCAAGCCCCAGTTCGGCCTTGGTAATAGCGGACTTGTGCAGCAATCCCACACCTGCAGCTGCAGGTATTGGGCACTGCCTTTAGCGTTAGCGTTGATCAGGAGGGCAGTCGAGTGGCCGTCCACCAGGGCCGGGTGGCCATTGCCCGCCCTGGTCAGCCCAGTGGCGAACTGGGTCCCGGCGAGCATCTACAGGTATGGGATGCCCAGCGCGTGAATTGGCAGCAGCCGGCCGCCGAACTGACGCAGCACCTGCGCCGCGGGCACTGGCAGGATGAGCAGGGCCTGCGTTCCCAGCATCAGCTTGAAGACCAGAGCCTGCATCGCTGGGATCTGATCTGGCAGATCCCGGTGCAGTCCCAAGCCCCTGTCCAGCGCCTCAGTCCCCTTGCGGGGAGTCTCCAGCTGAATATGGACCTTGCCCTGGAATGCCGCCTGCAGCTGGCCCTGGGTCTGCACGACCCAGCCGATGGCAGTTTTGTCAGCAATCTCATCCTAACCTGGGATGCCCAAACGGGCGATGCCCGCAGATCGCTTGATCTCAGCGACCCCAGTCTGCGTCGCTTTTCCGAACCAGAGCAGAACCTGGATCGTCTCCTCGACATTCGCCGCGCCCACCTTACCGCCTATAGTATGCACGATCCCGGCCTGCGCCTGCGCAGCTGGGGCTGGTCGGCGCCCTAGCCCGCATCCCTCACCACCATCCTGCCGAGGCCGTGTAGAGGTGTGAAATCTGAGGCCCGCTCTCCGTTGACCGAGTTTTCATGCGGGCCGCCAAGGTGCCGCCACGTTCATAGCATACGAATGGCCTTTCTATTGCCATCACAT
>REDX01000068.1 GCA_007695355.1 Planctomycetota bacterium | reverse complement strand
GCACATTGAGGCCTTCATCATTGTGCATGGTGGCCATGGCTGGGCACACTTCTTCGCAGGGTGCGTGGCCGCATTGCTGGCACATCATCGGCTGATGAATTACCTCGACATCGTCGGGATCATCGAGCACTTCGCGGGATTCTTTCTTGCCCTTATACTTGAGATCCGAATAGCTCAGCGAGGCAATGGTGTAATAGCGGTCAATGCGGATCCAGTGCATTTCGCGGCGATTGCGTACCTCATCGCGCCCCACCACCGGCACATTATTCTCTGCCGAGCAAGCCACCACACAGGCATTGCAGCCGGTGCAAGAATTCATGTCGATGGCCATGCCCCAGCGCCGGCCCGGATACACAATGGTGGAGTTAAAAAGGCTTAAGTTATGACCAGAATGGGTGGGATCGCGGTCGTCGGCAGTACTCCCCACCCAATGCACATGGGGCTGATGACGGTCATGGGCCGGGTCGCGCTTATGCAAGGCCAAGACATCATCGTGGGCGATGGGGCGGCCATCCATATAATGATGGCCCTGGGTATTGGCTAATTGGTAGCTGCGTCCGGTGATCGTAATATCTGATGCGGAGAGCGGCACCCAGCGCTGATGGCCATCGGCACTTAAGGCAAAGGCATTGACCTGGATGCCATCGACACCGCCGTCTTCGGCGACGGCGCCCGCACGGGTACGACCGAAGCCGGTGAAAATTTCCATGTGACCAGCCTGCTGGCCAGGCTGGACAAGCACCGGGACCAGGGCCTTGGTTCCAGCTACGGTAATTTCCACCACCGTATCATCGGAAAGCATCAGTTCACGCGCATCGTGAATGCTGATGGACAACCAGGTGTCCCAGGTCACC
Organism: Planctomycetota bacterium; assembly: GCA_007695355.1. Taxonomy (GTDB): domain Bacteria; phylum Planctomycetota; class UBA11346; order UBA11346; family UBA11346; genus REDP01. Next base: position 3,892 of record REDX01000068.1, on the reverse strand, counting down.
TTCGTCACCGGATCAGGGGCTTCCTGCAGCCAGGCATTATTGGCCTGTCGGCCGTCGCGCAGGCTTCTCGAAGGGCTAATCAGCAGGGTATAGTCGGATGCTGCATGGGCAGGACGTTGCGCGGCCACCGCATCCCAATGCAGGGAGGGTGGATTGGCTTGGGGAAGCTGCTCGGCGATGACAAAGCCAGCGATTTGCGCTGCATGGAGGAAGGCTTGAGGACGGGCGATAGAGCCAGCGGCGCTGCGCACCTCCTCTGCCCAGACCTCTAACACATAGTCGCGCCAAGGCCGTACACCGTTATTTTCAGCGCTCCACAGGAGGGTGCGCTGGGCTGCAGAGAAGCGATCAACCGGTGTTTCCGGGGGTTCGCTGCGCATGGCTGCTGGGGCGAGATTGGCCCCAAGGAGGAAACTCATTAGGCTTTCCTGCCACTGACGCACATCCCACAGCGGCATAATCACCGCCTGCTGGAGGCAGTAATGCCCGGCATAGGGCTCGGCATCGCCCCAAGACTCAAGATCGTGGGTGATGGGCGCCACCCAATTGGCGAGTACCGCACTTTCATCAACACGATCGTTACAGGCCACCAATACACCACGGCTGGCCACGGCCTTCAGGGCATCTTGGGCCAGCTTACCAAGGGCATGGACGGGGTTACTATCGACGAGAATCAAAGTGTCGACCTGCCCGCCGCTACAATCGTCAAGCAGCTGCCGCAGGGCCTCCGCATCGCCACGGAAGGCGCTGGTGGGCACGGACGCGGTTTCCACCGTGACGCCTTCATTGCCCAGCAGATGGTTCAAAACATTGGTCGCCACCAAGAGGGGCAAAGCTTCGGGCCCCTGGTTAAGCATGCCGCCGGCGTAGATCAGCGAATGCTTGCCGGCAGCCTGAGCCTGCAGCAGCAGCTCGGCGGTATAGGCGATGGGGTTCCCAGCGTCAGCACCGCGTGCATCTTCTCCCCAAGCTTCGCTGGCGAGGAGGGTTTTATGCTGACGTACCGCCTTCTCGCCACGCTCGGCTTCGGCATGCACCCAATCTGGCAGCTCTGCGGTCCGGCCTAGGGCCTCGGCCACCCGCTTGCTGAGGGCCCAGGCAATGCTGGCAAGATCGGCTTGATTGGCCCGTACCCGTAAGTCGGCACAGGTACCGCCCTGGGTCATCGCTGACTCAAAGGCAATGAAAGAGCCCATCACCGCCCCAGCACCAGCTTGCTTCAGGCGACGCTGATCACCGTAACTCACAAATTCGGCGAGGCCCATTTCGCCCCCGCCAAGAAGATCTGAGCCCAAGCTGACGATTACTTCCGCCTGCTCGAGGTGGTAAACCGGCTCTTTGGCTTCACTCTCACCAAAGCACAACCCACGGGCCTGGCGGCTACGATCAAGGCCCATGGGATCATACACCACATGGGTGAGCCGATCGCCAAGGGTTTCCTGCAATTGCCGGAGAAAGCGGGCATGGGCAGGGCCATCAATGGGCGGAGTAATCAAACCAACCCGGCCTGCCGTAAGGGCGCTGCCAACGGCGGCATCGAGGGCCGTCCAGGAGGTAGCGGTGAAAACCCCGTCGCCGCGGGCGCGCAATGGGCCCTCAAAATTGCGGCCCTGATGCGAATAAACCCGATCTGGATCGTAGAGGTCCAGCAGGGCCGCCTGGCCATAAATATCAAGTCTTCCGCGGGTCCACGCGCAGTCGTAATTCCCCTCGAGCTTAATCGGACGGAATTCATAGGTCTTGGCCAGAATCGGCATCGCCCGACCCACCGGACGGATGGTGGTGGCGTAGTAATTTGCCCGCCCAAGTACATGGCCCTCGGGATGCTCTTTGCTGGGGACAATGGTATTCGGCGTTTGATGCCAGCAGCCAACCATGCCGAAGACCGTGGCCGCGCCGCCAAGCTGAAGAAAACCACGGCGGCTGAGCCGTGGCAAATGCTGCTTAAGCGCCTGGATATCGGGGGCTTCCTCGGATGGATCCGGGGCCACGGCGTCGCCGCTGGCAACCGCAGCAAGGGCGAAAGGCTGATGGTCAGCCCCCCCCTCCTCGATGCCGCTTTGCTCACGCACCTCGGCCATTGCCTGATTGATGCTGGGGTCAAATTCGCTACGACGATCTTCTTCCACCGCAGGGTTGCGATAGTATTCGTCGAGATTTTTCCAGAGTCGCTTCATGGTCATGGATGATCCCTGGCGTTATTGATGGCAAGTATGGCAGTGGGTGGCGGCGTTGTGCAGATGATTGAGCTGCTCATCGGCATTTAACCCGTAAAAAGCGCGATGCGTCTCAGGTAGGTCTTGAATGCGCCAGCGCGGCAGATCGGGATACTTCTCAAGCAAGCGCTCCATGCGCTGGGCCTGGGCGGTCGTGAAATAACTCATGGTGGGAACAATTTCTAAATCCTCGCCTGGGCCCTGATAAATCCCCTCCAAGGATGGGTCAAAGCGTCCGCGCATGCGCCGCGGCGTCCAGGTTGGGCCATTGGCCTCGGCATTATTCCCAGCCGCCGCCAATTCGGGCATGGGCTTACCGGCAAGGCGGCGGGCCTCGCGAATCTCAACCAAGTACTCCACCGCATTATCGGGGCGAATGCGATGGCGGATCACGTCATAATCACCAACGCCAACGGTGAAGGTCCGCATATCATCGGCCATAAACTCGGGACCGCCCACGTAATTGTCGTTGCGGTGGCAACTAATGCACCAGCCCATGGTGAGATCCGCAAACTGATAGACGACTTCCATACGTTCAACCGGGCCGTGACAGGTTTGGCAGGAGACGCCAGCAGCGACATGCCACTCATGGCTGAAATAGACGTGATCGGGCAGCTTGTGGATGCGCTCCCAGTGCACCACGCCACCTTCATGATGCACCTGGACCCCCTGGGCCTCAGGCATCTGATCCATGCCAAAATAAGTCAATTCATGCATAGTATAGGATGAATCGACATCGGCCTGCCAAATCGAGAGCATTTTCTGCACCTCTGGCAAATGATTGCCAACCCCACCCTTATCGGGGCTATGGCAGCCAAGACAGACCGATGCTGGCGGAATTCCAGCATGCACCCCACGATGGGCATTGAAATGGCAATAACTGCAATCGATGGCATGTTCGCCAGCGTGCAGGGCGTGGCTAAAGGCGATGGGCTGCGGCGGAGCATAGCCTTGATCGGTGAAGGCGTAATAGCGCCACCAGTAGAAAAAGGTCGCCGCAAAGGCGAGGACGATGACAATGAGATACCAGTACTGGCGCAGCAGCTCAGGGACCTCGAATTGAGACTGGGCCCCAGGGCCAGCAGCATTCGGTGACTCGCTCACGGGCACTCCATGGAAGGGGTCCACCTATGGGTTTTAACGGGCTAACGAAAGAGAGGTCCAAACCCGTGCTATGCCATTGCAGCCAGAGCACAGAGAGGACCAATCAGCGGTTAGACGTTATAGGAAGGATGAGATTGTGGAAGGTTAGACAAGAACTTGGTTTGGCAACCACTACCACCGGCGATCCTCCCTAAAATAGGGTAGATAACCAGTTTATGCATTGTTACCCATGCGTTTTAAGCATGACAGAATTTAGGAACCCGGACTCACCGTGGCCTGCGATCCCGCCTCCAGCAGGCTGTCAATGACATCAGGCCCCAAGGGGGCCTCATAACCAGCCCTGCGGGCGAGATCATTAACCGTATCGGCCACCGCCGTCAGCGCCCGCCTCAGATGACCAGGAGGATCAGGCAGATCTTGGTAGCGCAGGGCCTGCGCACTCTCCAGATGGATCTCCCAGCCAATTTTGAGTAACTCAAGAACCTGCCCCCGTCGTGGGTCTTGGGAATCCTCCGGCACATCAGTAACTACTTCTAACACGAGAAGGCGAAAATGGGTGGTGGTGGGCTCAT
>REDX01000082.1 GCA_007695355.1 Planctomycetota bacterium | reverse complement strand
GGATGGGAGGGGCTTTTATCCGTGTTTATCCGTGTTCATCCGTGGCCTTTACTCATGTCATGCGGAGCCACGGATGGGGAGCGTCCAAAGTGGCAAACCTTTCAAACGCTTAATGCCATTGATCTGGAGACCGGCGCTCCAGGGGACAAGCTTTGCGCCGCCCTGGCGGCTGTGGAAATCCCCCACTTGCCCAGTGCTTGGCGTCTCCACCATAGTTCCCATGCCGGCCAGCCCTCGCCTTCTCAGCTGCAAATCTGCCGCTTGCCGCCCTGTTAGCAGGGGCAATCAGGCTGGCTTTACCCTGGTCGAAATGCTGGTGGCCAGCGCCATTTTCATTGTTGGCTTTGTCTCCGTCTACGGGCTTTTTCTTACGGGGGTGAAGTATCGCAGCGAAGCGGATATTATTACCCGTTCGGCGGTGGCCGCCTCGAATGTGGTCAATGAACTGCGCCTCGGCATTCTGCCTCTCGAGGAAACCGAAGTGGGTGACGGCCCAGGATTCCGCCGTTACCGCGATCAGCCAGGCCTCTTCTACCAAATCCACCAATCCCAAGGACTGCCCAATAGCGCCGCACGCAAGGTGAGTATGCGCTTCGTGCACCTACCCATCCCTCAATTCGAGGTGAGCAATGATGTGGTGCAGCGCCGCTTTCGCCGCGCCGGCGATCCCACTGAAGGGCCCAGCATTGAGGACTTGGTGCAACGGGGAATTATCATGTCCTACCCGGCGGTGATTTATCCGCGCTAAGAACTCTTGCGGTTTTTTCACCAGACGGGTAAACAGGTGCTTCATGTAATCCGTTGCCGATTGCGCAGTTGCATCAGCTTCGCAGATGCAGCTTCGCGATCTTGGATTACCATGCTACGCATGCTTCGCTGTCCTTGGCGCTGCCCATATGACAAAGGCCAATACGGCCCGATATTCCATGGGCTCTTTTCATGGACCAGCGAGATTTCTCAACTGGTGGGCATCAAAACTGAGAATCAGAGAGAACTTTGCTGCCCGGAATACAGCCCTTACTCCAAGGCATCTGCAGAATGTCGCCGGCGCTAGCGGCACTGATGGCATTGCCGCTGAGATTGCGCAGGGCCGGCCATTCCACGGCGCAGCGTCGGCCTTCGGGGGTGGCGAGATACAGGCCCTGGCGCTGCTGAGGATCCTGGGGTAAATCGGCGTACATCTGAATGGTCACTGGCCCATCGCGAATGACATCAATGACCTCACCAAAAACATGCAAGGATTCGTTATCTTCAGCGCAGTCCTCAAAACAGCGGTCCGTATTATTGGCGAGGAAAAATCCCGGCTTAAAGCGCCGCGGGGCGCTTGCCTGCAGGGCTGCCCAGGTATCAGGATTGGCACTGCCCTGGCCGCCTTGGCGGGCGGCGGCAAAGGCGCTGAGGGCCCGCTGAAGATATTCCGGCGATTGGCCCCGGCCATCGATGAGCCAGCCACTGAGCTGCAAATCCTGCAGGAGATCCAGATGCGGATAAAGGCTGCGATCGAAGGTATTATACATGAGATTGCCGTGATAATTGTCGGCAAAGGGATAGGGCCGGCCATCGACCACCACCGTATGCCAGGGGGTGGCCGGCAGGGCAGCGCTATCACCGCCCAACGATCCATTCCACTGTCCATGGGCGCTGAGTTGGCGCCGAGCTGAATATTGAATCAAAACCGGGCCGTGGACCAGAATTTCGCACTGCAGCTGCGGTAGGGCAGCGCGCAACTGCTGCAGATCGGCCTGCGGCCAATCATTACTCAAGCACTGATAGGCAAAACCCTCGGCGGCATAAACGGCCACGCTGGCAATGCAGGCGCCCGCCATTTCGGTGGCCAATTCCGCTTGCAGCTCTGGGGCCACTTGGCGCAGGAGCTGCATCAGCCCTGGGTCCTGAAAGCGAACCGCATCGCAGCCACCATCGCGGGCAGCGCGCAGGGCGGCGGTGAGCAGGGCCTCATCCCCATCCCCATAGAGGGCATCGCAATTCAGACTCAGGCGCAGCTCTGGCCGCTGGAAGCGGGCGGCAGCCATAAGACCTTGGAGATCGCTAAAATCGTGATCGCGACGCGGCTCGCCCAGCCAGCTGCGTATGCCCAGGCGCGGGTCCTCGACAATCAGGTGATCGGCGCCATGGGCCAGGGCTTGTTGCACCTGATCCACGCTGCCAGCATAGGTAACCAAGCGAGGCAGGCTCATGAAGCCACCCGCTGGTAGCGCTGGCCTTGGCCGCTGTGGTAGCTGGGGCCATGCACCCAGGCCACGCTCAAGGGCGGCGCCTGATCCGGTAATTGCACCCAAGCGGCGCGATTGGGGCCCAGCCGGTCCTGCTGGCGACCAAGGGTGTCGCAGATGCTGTGGAGGGCATGGCTGATCAGGGATCCATCGGGGCGCAGCAGCTGCAGGACATCCCCCCTGCCCAAATCCTTGCGTAAGGGAATCAGAGCACCGCGACCATCATCCCAGGCCACCACCTGACCGACACTGGCAGCATTGCCCTGGTAGCCATCAAAGTCGTGGTTGATGCTCGCAAAACCCGGCCGGCCCAAAAGACCGCCCGGGCCATAGCTGCGATTGCTTAAATCGTGCAAGAGTGCCCGCGCCGGATTGTCGGCCATGCCATCGCGGGCCCGCCGATAGGCCGCCACCGTGGCCGCCACATAGAGGGCTGATTTCATGCGCCCTTCAATCTTTGCCGCATCAATGCCCGCGGCGGCAAACTGCGGCAACAGATCAATGGCCATTTGATCCCGGGCATTCATGAGCGGCGAGGTATACAGCGCGGGGCTGTCCGTACTCGCACCATCGTGCACGGTAAAGGGATGCCGACAGGTTTGCATGCAGCCACCGCGATTGGCATCACGGCCGGCGGTGTAATTGGAGATGACGCATTTACCCGAATAGCTGGCGCACTGGGCGCCGTGGACAAAGGCTTCTATCTCAATGCCCACGGATGAGCGAATGGCGGCGGCCTGTTCGATGCTGAGCTCGCGGGCCACCACAATGCGCTGGGCACCGCGCTGACGCCAGGCCTCCGCAGCCCATTGATTGGTCACACTGGCCTGGGTCGATACATGGACGCGCAGGCCGGTTTCGGCAATGACCATCGCCGCCACCCCCGGATCGGCGACAATCAGGGCATCGGGGCGCAGGCGATTGAGCTGGGCCAAATAGGGTTTGAGCCGCGGCCAATCCCGCTCTAAGGGATGTACATTGCAGGTGACATAGACCTTCACCCCATGGCGGTGGGCATGGGCAATGCCGCGCGCCATATCGCCCTCGCTAAAATTATCCGCGTGCTTACGCAGGCCAAAGCGGGCGCCGCCAATAAACACCGCATCGGCGCCAAAGGCGACGGCGGTGCGCAAGCGCTGCAAGCAGCCGGCAGGGGCAAGGATCTCGAGGGCAGCCATGGGCGGGCAGTGTGCGCCATTTGTCGGCGAGCCAAGGAGCAGGGCCTTGTGAGCCTGTCACGCCACCCACCACCACTCCAGCATAGGGAGCTTAATCGATCTCTGCAGCCCAGGGGATGGCGGGGATGGCGCCGGGGCGGGTGACGGTGATGGCGGCGGCGCAGGCGGCGCGCTTCAGGGCTTGGTCGATGTCCAGGCCCTGATCCAGGCCGGCCAGGGTGTAGCCGACAAAGGTGTCGCCGGCTGCCGTGGTATCCACCACCCGGTCCACGGCTTGGGCCGGGTGATGGCGCGCGCCCTGCTCATCCATGCACCAAGCGCCCTGGGCACCCAGGGTAATGACCACCGTGGTTCTCGGATAGCGCTGGCGTAGGCTGGCCAGCTGATGGCGGGGATCGGGGTTCTCGCCCCCGCACAGGGCCTGGGCCTCGCTTTGGTTAAGCACCAAGAGGCTGACCTCATGCAGGGGATAGTTGACCACCGCCTCGGTCATGGGTGCGGGATTACAGCAGATGGGCAGGCCGCGACGGGCGGCGGCAGCCATGGCGGCGGCGACGCCATTGGTTTCGTTTTGGCAGAGCAGCCAGGTGCCGGCGGGCAGCTGGGCAATGTGCTCAACCAAGGCCGCCTCATCGAGGGCATGGTTGGCACCGGGGAATACCACAATGGCATTTTCGCCATCCTCGGCCAGTTGGATAATGGCGTGGCCACTGTCGCCGGGGACTTGGCGCAGGCCATCCACCCCCACGCCGCTATCCACCAAGGCCTGACGTAGGAGTTGGCCGTCGGCACCGATGGCACCCAGGTGCTGCACGGAGGCGCCAGCGCGGGCCGCGGCCACGCTTTGATTGGCGCCCTTGCCACCTGGGTGACGCTGCATGCCGCTACTACTGATAGTCTCCCCTGGTCGCACCGTCCACGGCACGGCGTAGACCAGATCCAGATTAAGGGAGCCAAGGTTCCAGATCATGGATGCTTCCTAATGGGCGGAGAGAAGATGCGGAGAGCGGATTACGAGGCAGCAACGCCAATGGCGAGACCCGGGGCCGTTACCGACTCACCGTGGCGTTGACGATATCACTGATCCACCCGTTGCCAGATGCGCAGATGGCGCTGGGCCAGGCCGTTAAAAATCTCTTGAGGTTATGATGGCTCATGCTTCACTGATAACCTATGTCTCAAATCCCTCCCCCCTCCTCTCCTGAAACTCCGTCACCCAGCACCGACGCCAAGTGGTACAAGATTAATGCGCCGGTTTTTTTCGCCTCGGCGATCATTACCGCCTTATTTGTTGCCTTTGCCATCATTGCCCCAGGCGCGATGGGGGAACTCTTTGC
>REDX01000151.1 GCA_007695355.1 Planctomycetota bacterium | reverse complement strand
GAAACCGACACAACTTTGGTACTTGACACCCAGCCCATAGATGCGCCGCCCTGGCTATGAAGCACGACTCCTGATTGCCCTTGAACCCCGCATGGTTATCAAAAGTAACCTTTGGGAGTTCGTTATATGCGCCATTCAGCCCTGCTTCCCGTCCTCCTGACCATCTGTGTAGTCATCTTCTCCTGTCCCCGCGCCTCGGGCCAGGTACTGGAGGGCGTCGATGGTGACTTTAGTCGCCTCGATTTTCGCCCCTTCTATCTGGAAACCGACGTCGGTCGCACCGAGCGCGACCGTCAGCAATTCGGCGCCCGCTACGCCCGCACGATTAGCCAAAATCTCGACTTTTTCCTGCGTGCATTCAGTATGCAAGCTAAGGATTTTGAAGATTTTGCCCGCTTCTATGGTGCCGAACAGGGACGCTTTGACCCTTGGATTCGCATTCGCCTGTGGCGTCGCTTCGAGCCCTTCTTGGAAGACCTGCATACCCGCTACGAAACCCAGGCCATCGCTGGTGGATACAAGGGAACCATTACCCCACGCGATGAATACGGTGAGGTCTCTGGGCCCACCTTTCGCGAAATTGCCACCTATGTCGAGGGTCAAAGCGACGAGGCCATTCTCCAGATTATCTATCACGAGCTTGGCCACCTCTTTATGCAGACCTTTATGCTTTACCCCGTGGAAGTACCAAGTTGGCTTGAAGAGGGCACTGCCCAACTCTTCCAATATCGTATAGGCAATGGCACGAATCCCGAACCGGAGCGCCTCGAGCGTCTCGCCTGGACCTACGAATCGATTACCCACGATCATCCCTTTGGTAAGGTTTTACCACTGCGAGATATGATCACCGTGCGCAATATGGATAATTTGGATTTTACCTACCAAAACCCCCTGCGCTCGGTGCAGCAGTATATGCAGGTGTGGCTGCTCTCGGAATTCTTTATTGGTGATCGTGCGCGGGCCCAGGCCTATTTCCGCATGCTTAGTGCCATGAAAGCCTCGTCAAAAGCCAGACTCGAACAACTCTGGGCGAATAATGTCCGCGGCGATCGCCTTTGGAACACCCTGCGTATGCATCTTTACGATGTCCAACTTGATATCTTTCGCGAAGCCTACGGCCGTGACCTCTTCGATGTCGAAGAACTTTGGAAAACTTGGGTGCAGCAGGAGCTTAATCGCCAATTGCGCCGCAGCCCCATTTTACGCTATCACCGTGGTACCTGGCATCTCGATCGTCGTGCCCGCTTTGCACCGAATCCAGAGACCCGCGAGCAGGCGCTTACCACCGCCGAGGCGATTTTCAAAGAAGCGGTAGAACTCCTCCCCCGGGACCCCGCCGGTTATGTCGGCCTTGCCCGTCTCGCCATGGCGCGGGGGAACGAAGAGCTGGCGCGCGAACACTTTGCCACCGCCACTCGACTGGGTTCCGATTTCTTTGAGGCTTTGGTATTTGGCGGCGAGGCCCTGATTCGCACCGGCAGCGCCGCCGAGGCCATCCCCGGCCTGGAAAAGGCCCTCGCCGAACGCCCCTCTCACTGGGAAGCCACCAGCTTCCTCGGCCAAGCCCTGATTATAACCGGTCAGGATGTGCGGCGAGGCATCGACCTCTTGCGCTCAGCAGTCACCCAGCGCCAGGGCCAGGTGCAATTACGGGTCTACCAAGGCATTGGTCACTACCTCTTGGGCGACTACAATGCCGCCGCGCAAAATTTCGCCGATGTTTTCGTCACTGGTGGCAACCAAGATTGGTTCACCGCCGCCGCCTGCGCCATTGCCCGCTCGCGGCAAATGGATGACGAGGAAACCCTGCGCTGGATTGGCTTTGTCCGCCGCAGCAATAGCGAGGCCGCAAATTATCTCCACGAACGCCTGATTACCCGCAAGGAAGCGATCCCCCTCGGCTTCACTCCCGAAGGCCGTCCGGCCATCGTCGGCATGACCGTGCCCCCGGAAGATGCTATTATCCCCGTATCTCAGGCCGTCCCCGAGAATCCCCGTCGCCGCCGTTAGGCCACTTTCACCAATGAAGAAGGGCGGACGGCGACTCCGCAAGAACAGATCAAGCTTCGGCCCCGTCGCCTATACCACCAGCCGCCCGCTGGCCGGCGGAGCCTCGAGGTGGAAGCGGGGTTTGCCGCGACGCATGCCCACCCCCACCACTTGGCCGGGGAGAATTTGGCCGGTGGCAATGAGGCGGGAAAGGGGATTGACCAATTCCGCCTCTAGGGCCCGGCGCAGGGGACGGGCGCCAAAGACGGGGTCAAAGCCGCGGCTTAAAACATAGGAGCGGAAGGCCGCCGAGGGGTGGAGGATAATCGGCACATCCGCCGCCAGCAGGCGGTGGTAGAGCTGCTGCAGCATGCGGTCGAGGATGTGGTGGCAGTCGGCCCGGGTGAGGGGCCGGAAGCAGATCACATCGTCGAAACGATTAACAAATTCGTAGGGGAAATGATCACGGGCGGCCGCCACCGCCTGGCTGCGGATATCCTCGTTCACCGCTGTCGCTTCGGCCGGCAGCTCGAAGCCGACCTGGCGATTAGAGAGGGTTTTGGCCATCGCCTCGGCCCCGACATTGGTGGTCATAATCACAATCGATCGGGTGCAGTCGACGACTTCATTATTGCCCAGGCTTAAGTGGCCATCATCCATCAGGCCAAGTAGGGCGTTCCACAGGGCGGGGTGGGCTTTCTCCACCTCGTCAAAGAGGATAATCGAGAGATAGTGGTTACTGTCTTGGGGGAAGAGTTTGGCAATGCGCCCCTCCCCATCGGCAAAAATGCCTCGCCGCTCCTCCATCGCATGACGGTGATGGGAATCCAAGCGCGACTGGGAAAGCATCGGTTCCACCTCTGCACCGACATAGCCAGGAGGAGCGCCAAACAGCTTGGAAACCGCGCCATCGCTGGCGAATTCCTGGCAGTTAATACGGACAAAGGCATCGCGGCGGCCGAATACCGTATCCGCCAGGGCCTTCACCGTCTCGGTTTTGCCCACCCCGGTAGGGCCAAGCAAGAGCAGGGTAAGGATCGGGCGCTCGCGGTCGCGGATCCCTGCCACCACCCGGGAGAAGCCATCGAGGATGGCGGTAATCGCCTGCTCTTGGCCGACAATCTGTTCGCGCAGGCCTGCGGCAAAGCGCCGCACCGGCTGGGATCGACGGCTGGGATCAAGATCCCGCCCCTCCTGGGCCATCGCCATGGCCTGCACCTTGGCGAGATCGTAGCGGCTCTCTCTCGACGCCATACCTGCCCTCCTGTTCACCTGCCACCATAAGCTCAAGCTGTCCCCGCCACAAGGGCCACCAAGCCGAGAGAAAGAAGCGTCCGCTAAGCGCCCCTGCCCACCACCGTTACTCCTCCTGGTGGACGATGCTGGCGATCCCACCTTGCATGAGCGGCTGCAGGCCCACCGTGTGCGGCCTTTAGGCTCGCCCTGGCGGCGGCGGAGGGACGATAACATGCGCGTCAGTTTAAAATGGATCGCAAGCCTCTTGGGGCAGGCAAGCCTTGGCATCGGTGGCGAGGAATTGGCCGATCGTCTATCGCGGCGGGTTGCAGAAATCGACGGCGTTTCAGCCGTGGGCGGTCAGCTTGATGGGGTGGTGGTGGGCCGGGTGCTGGAATGCCAGCCGCACCCCGATGCCGACCGCCTGCGCTGCTGCGTGGTTGATATTGGCGCTGCAGAATCTCTGCCCATTGTCTGCGGCGCCGCCAATGTGGCCGCCGGTCAAGCGGTGGCGGTGGCAGTCGTCGGCACTACCCTGCGCATGACCAAGGACGATGGCAGCATCCATGAGTTGACGATTAAAAAGGGCAAGCTGCGCGGCCAGCCCAGCCATGGCATGATCTGCGCCGAGGATGAACTCGGGCTGGGGACGGATCATTCGGGGATTATGGTATTATCCGGCGATCCACAGCCGGGCACGCCTTTAGCTGAGGCCCTGGGCATGGCCGACGAGGTGCTGGAAATTGACAACCATAATATCAATCACCGCCCAGACCTTTGGGGGCACATTGGCTGGGCCCGCGAAATCGCCGCCGTCCTCGACCTGCCCTTTACCGATCCCTGCCAGAGCGATTGGCAGGATGAGCCCTGTGAATTGGATGTAGAGATCGAAACTGCAGCCTGCAGCACCTACTGCGGGGCGGTGGTGAGTGGCCTGCGCAACCAACCCAGCCCGGCCTGGATGGTACAGGCCCTGGAGGCAGTGGGCAGCCGCAGCCGCGGTTTATTGGTGGATATTACCAATTACGTGATGCTTGAACTGGGTGAACCCATGCACGCCTTTGACCGCCGGGCGATTGCCGGCAGTCGTCTGCGCGTGCGCGAAGCTCGCGATGGCGAGACCATGACCACCCTTGATGAGCGCCAGCAACAATTGCGCGATGGCGATGTGCTGATTAGCGATGCCAATGGCCCCCTGGCCCTGGCTGGGATTATGGGCGGTGCTGGCTCGATGGTGCGCTCTGACACGGACACTATCGTTTTGGAGGCGGCGATCTTTGCCCCCGATCGTATCCGCCGCACCCGCCTGCGTCTGGGCCAAGGCACGGAGAGTTCCAGCCGCTTTGAAAAGGGCCTGCCCCCCGAAATCGCCCCCACCGCGATTAATCGGGCAATTGCACTGCTGCGCCAGATTCAGCCGCAAATTGACGTGCGCGGCCGTTTTCACCAAGGCCAACTGAGCTGCCAGCGCCCAGCCCTGACCATGGACGAGGGCCTCATCCGACGCCTCGGCGGGATTGATCTTGAGCCCCAGCATCAGCAGCAATTGCTGCAGCGCCTCGGCATTATGCAGCAGGCCGATGGCAGTTATGCCGTGCCCTGGTGGCGCCAGAAGGATCTGACCATTGCTGAAGATTTGGTGGAGGAAGTCCTGCGCCAGCACGGCTACGAGCATTTGATTGAAGAAGCGCCACGGATGCCGGTGGCGGTACCCCAGGTGCTCGACGAGCGCCGCCTCGGCAGCCGCCTGCGCCAGCGCCTTTCGGCCTGCGGCTGGGACGAGGTGCAGACCTATGTCTTCACCGATCCCCGCTGGATTGTCCCCCTCGCCTGGCCGGAAGCGCAGGTGGTGCGTTTGGTCAATGCTCCGGCTAGTGATCAAAGCATTATGCGCCGCAGCCTGCTGCCCCTGCTGTTGGAAGCGGGGGCGCGCAATCACCGTTTCTTAACCAATTTTACGATCTATGAACTGGGACGCATTTATGGCCAGGGCATCGGCCCAACCGCAAGCCCCGACGAGCGCAGCGTCCTTGCCGGCCTCGCCGTTGGCGGCGAGGATAACCCCTTTTACGTCGCCCGCGACGCCGCCATCGCGGCCCTCGCCAGCCTCCAGCACAGCGCTAGCGTGGTTGCCTGCGCTAGCGTTCCCACCGGCCTCGTGCCCGGACGCTGCGCCGATCTGTTGGTGGATGGGCTGCGCATTGGGGAAGTGGGCGAGGTCAGCGCGGAGCTGCGGGAGTTGGTTGACCTCGAGGCTCCGGCTGCCTATTTCAGCATTGATTTGTTAGAACTCTGCAGCGCCTGCCAAACCCGGCCACCACTGCAGTTCCAGGCCCCCACCCGCTTTCAGCAGGTACGCCGGGAATTCACCTGGATCTGCCCCGAAGAGCTGCCTTTTGCCAGCGTTGCCGCGGCCATGGAAAAGGCGGCCAAGCAGCTTTCCCAAGGCGTCGAACTGGTCACCGTCTACCGCGGCGACCCCATCCCTTCAGGCCATAAGGCCCTCTCCATGCGCCTCCTCTTAGCCGCCCAAGATCGTACCCTAGGCGAAAAGGATTTGAATAAGGTGCATCAATCGGTGATCCAATCGGTAGAACGCCAAACGGCAGCGCGCCTGCGCCAGTAAAGCTCAAGGAGGCGAAGCGTCTACATCCTCGTATTTGCAGGAGCTAGGCGCAGAATCTGAAGGAATAGCACCGCTATTCCAAGGGCTCTGCAACGCAGCTCATGCGCCGCGCCGCATAGAATTTCAGCGGTCATTTATGTGTCAGGACACGAGATACAATTCCCAAGCGGGAGATATCCCCGGGCGGCTTTTGCGCTAACTGGCCTGTGCCCTCATCTCAGACCCCGAGCCCTTGAGGTCATGATTCCCAACTCCGCCTTTCAGCTGCCGGTGATTCCCCTTGGGCCCTGCCCCTACGGCCAGACCAGCCCCTTCCAAGCGGCGGTGTTGCCAGAGGCGGCGTTCCCCCACCGCGAGCCCCAACTGATTGGCGCGCTCTTGCGTCAAGGCTTCCGTCGCAATGGCGCCCATTGGTATCGTCCGGCCTGCGAAAACTGCCAGGCCTGCGTGCCGCTGCGGGTGGATGTGACGCAGCATCAGCCGCGCCGCGATCAGCGACGCTGCCTGCAACGCAACCGTGACCTTCGGGTTTGCTGGCACGATCGCAGCTGCGATGAAGAACGGGAAGAACTGTACCGCCGTTATCAGCAGGCGGTGCACCAAGAAGCCGGCGCGCATGCCAACGAGCTCCACCTCAGCGGCAGCTCTCCCGGTGGCGAATTAGAAGCCCGCGATGGCAATGGCCGCTTGCTAGCGGTGAGCATCCTCGACATCGGCGACGACGGCCTTTCCAGTGTCTATTGTTATTGGCATCCGGATCAGGCCTGGCGCGGGCTGGGCACCTATATGATCCTGCGCGAGATTCAGCGCTGCCGCGAACTGGGCCTGCCCTGGCTGTATCTGGGCTATAGCGTCGAAGGTTGCCGGAAAATGACCTATAAGCGCCGTTTTGGACCCCAGCAGGCCCTGATCGCAGGAAGTTGGAGAGGACCGCTGCCATAAATGCGACCGACCAGGGTCATTTGACCAAGGGTTGGATCGTTCCTGGGCTGTCGTCAGTGGTCGACTGCCCAGCAGTTTGAACCACTTGAGCCAGGGCGCATCCGCAGACTTGCCCCCTCCTGAAGCCAAACTACCCTTTCAGCCCCCACCGGGGTAAGGAGTTGTCCAGCTATGTCGAAGCAGTCGTCACCATCAGATTCCCCCAAGCCCTTGGTCAGCTTTGGCCAACAGCTCCTCATCGCCGTTTTGGTGGTAGCGGTGGGCCTGCTCTTTGGCATGGGCCCCGTACTGGAAGCCCTACGCCAGCCGACTCCGGCCCAGCATGTGGCCGGGATTAGCGACAATGATGTCTTCCGCCATCAACGCACGGCCGAACGGCTACAAACCCTGCTGAACCCCAATTTCGACCGCAGTGGCGAAGTCTTCGCACCCAGCCGTGATCGCAATCACTACCTCATGGAACTCCTCTACGCCAAGCTGGCCGAACAAGACGGCTTGGCACCTCGGCTCAGCCAAATCCGCGACCATTTCCAAGCCTGGCAACAGCGCCGGGTGCCGGGTGAGGAATCCGTTACCTATGGCAGTGCCCTCCAGGAGGCCCTGGGCACCCGCAATGCTGTGGATGCGGTAGCGGTCAAAGAGTTCCTGCGGGTCCGTCTTGCCGCTGAAGCCTATGAAGAGCGTCACGTTACCGTACCCTCGGCGCCCCAGGCGATTAGCGATGGGGTGGTACGAGCCGGGCAGACCCGGGTCCGGGTTGCCAGCGTCACTCTCGATAGTGCGCATTTGGTCAACGATGAATTACTCGCCGAAATCGCCGCCGACGAAGCCGCCGTCCTCAGCGCCTATGACGATCTGCGTACCCGCCTCTATCGCACGCCGGCTCGCCGCAGCGTTGTGCTTTATGTCGCCGATGCCCAGGCCATCAGTGATGCCATCGTGGTAGAAGAGGATGTTTTGCGTACCCGCTACGACGAAGTGGTTGCCACGCGCTTTACCCGCACCACCCGCGACGAGGATGGCAGCGAACGACAGATCGTGCAGGATTTCGCCGATGTACGCTCGCAACTCCATGAAGAGGCGGCCCGTGAAATCGCCGCCGATCTAGCAGCTCGTTTAGCTGGCCGTTTCCGCAATGCCCTTATGGATGCCGGCCTGGTGGGCCAGGGCGAAGCGAACATGGAAAATTTACGGCCGCTGGCTGCCGTCTCCATTGGCCCCGAGGATCATCCTGCCCTGCGCGAAAGCGTGGCCCTACGCATTATCGAAGATGTTGTCATCGATCAGCCCCCGCAAGGGCAAACCCGCACCGCCCTCGGCGACTTTGGCATGCTCGACCTGGGGGATCTCAATCTTTTCACCGATGATATCGCCGTCGGCTACTTGGCCGCCCCCTACCGACCCCTGCGCGAAGATGGCACCCGCAGTTCCACCCAGGTGCTAACCCTGGTCACCGGGCTGCACCCCGCCGGTTACCGTCCTTTGGATGAAGTCCGCGACGATGTGGTACGCTGGCTGGCGGCCCGTCAGGTCTATGAAGATTTACTGACAGCCGCCCGCGAGATCGCCCAAGGGGCCCGGGCTGAGAGTCTCGAATCCGTCTTCGCCGACGAAGACGTGCAAGCGCGCAGGAATATCGTGAGCCCCACCACCAGCACCTTCCAGGCCCTGGAGGCCCTGCATCTGCCAGCCGAGCGTCTGGGCGGCACCCGTCCTGATCCCCGCTTTGCCATTTCTCTGGCTGCCGCCAGCGATGCGGTCAAAGTCGTTCAAGCCAGTCCGATTGAAAATCCCGAGGGCGCCTGGGCCGAACGCCCACGGCTGCGCGTTATTCAATGGCTGGAAACCAGCGACGAAGAGATGAGTGAATGGCAAGCTTTCTCCGCAGCCATGCAGGCTAATTTCCAGGTTCAAGGGGGCATACAGCGGCAGCTGCGCCAAGCCTTTGAGGCGTCGCTGATGAGCCGCGTCGATCGCTAATCCTGCCTTTTCCGCCCTCGTCTAGGATATCTGCCATGGCCCCCCGTCCGGTGCTCGAAATTGACCTGCCCCTGACCAAGGTGGCATCGGGCAAGGTGCGCGAGGTCTTTGCTGTCGATGACGAGCATCTGCTTTTCGTCGCCAGCGACCGCCTCTCGGCCTACGATGTCGTACTGCGCTCTGGCATTCCCGATAAGGGGAAAATCCTCACCCAAATGGCGGTATTTTGGTTCCAGCAGTTGGCGGCGGCAAAGCCCCACCATCTGGTGGCCCACGAGGTGGCGGATTTCCCCCGCGCTCTGGCCCCCTATGCCGATCTTTTGGCGGGGCGCAGCCTGCTGGTTAAGCGCTGCAAGATTATCCCCATCGAAGCGATAGTTCGTGGCTATTTGGCCGGCAGCGGCTGGGCGGAATACGAGCGCCAGGGCAGCGTCTGCGGCATCCCCCTGCCCCCCGGACTCAACGAGTCAGCGCGCCTACCAGAACCCCTCTTCACCCCCTCAACCAAGGCCGAAATCGGGGATCACGACGAAAATATTAGCCCCGCCGAAGCTGCCGCGCGGATTGGCGAGAGCCTCGCCGATAGCCTGGCCAAGCGCGCCATTGCCCTCTATCAGGAGGCCCATGGCTGGGCCGCCGAACGGGGCATAGTACTGGCCGATACCAAATTTGAATTTGGCCTGCGCGATGGCCAACTCATCCTTGCCGACGAGGTATTAACCCCCGATTCCAGTCGCTTTTGGCCGGCCGATGACTATGCGCCTGGCCGCCCCCAGGCCAGCTTTGACAAACAATACGTGCGCGATTGGCTGACCAGCATCAACTTCGACAAACAAACTCCCATAGCGTTGCCAGATTCCGTGGTCACCGAAACCCGCCGCCGCTACCTTGAAGCCTATCGCATCCTCAGCGGCCGCGACCCGGTACTGTAAGCCCCCTCGCCGATCCCCTGACCGCTGTCGCTGCCCGACAACGCTTGGCCGCGGCCTTCATTCTGCGCCCAGAGCTCTTAGCCCTGGGATGTCGTTTCGGCGGCTTGAATAATATCTGCAAACACCTCTTCCAGGCTGCGCCGCTCCTCGAGCAACTCCAGCACCTCGCCGGCGGCGGCGGCAATGGTCAGCAACTGCGAGCGCCGGCCCTCGTCAACCCGGCAACGCAGTTCTCCCGGCGCATCGACGGCGAGATCGGCGATCCAGGGTTCAGGGCGCAGGCGCTCGGCCAGGGCATCGATATCACCGCGCAGGCGCAGACGCAGGCGGGCGTGCTGGGCGGCGCGATTGGCGAGGTCGCTCACCGCTCCACGCATGACCACCCGCCCCTGATTGATCATTACCACCGTATCGCAGCAATAGCTGACTTCGGCGAGAATGTGGGTGGAAAGAAGAATGCCATGGTCACGACTAAGCTCGCGGACCAATTCGCGGAAGCGCATGACCTGGGTGGGATCAAGGCCAGCGGTGGCTTCGTCAAGGACGAGAATGGGCGGCGAGGCAATCAGGGCCTGGGCCAAGCCAACGCGCTGGCGATTGCCTCCGGAAAGCTTGTGTAGATGACGGCGCTCAACCCCGAGAATAGCGCAGCGTTCCATGACCTCCACCACCTCGCGACGACGGGCCCGCCGCTCTACCCCCTTAAGTCGGGCGACGTGATCAAGGTAGCCAGCAACGGTCATCTCCGGATAAAGGGGGGGATCCTGGGGCAGATAGCCAATGGAACGGCGGCAATCCAAGGGCTGCCGTTCGAGGTCAAAGCCATTAATCCGCGCCTGCCCAGCGCTGGGGGCCACCGAGCCGGTAAGAATCTTCATGGTGGTGGATTTCCCGGCGCCATTGGGCCCAAGAAAGCCCAGCACCTGCCCCGGCCGCAGGTCGATATCCACCCCACAAAGGGCCTGATGAGTGCCGTAGGTCTTGTGCAAACCCCGGGCCCGGATCAGCAGATCCGCGCCGTCTTCATCCCCAGAATGCCCTGCATCCACCATAAGCTCAGCATGCCGGCAATCGCGCCCCAGGCAATCCTCCCCCATGATGCCGATCTGGGAAAATCGCCGCATGTATTGTCAATGGCTAGCGCCTTCTACCATCGGCGGCGTGATACTGCTGGTCAATGACGATGGCATTGAGGCCCCTGGGCTGCGTGCGCTCTATCGCTGCCTGCGGCGGGAGCTGCGGCAGCCGGTATTGGCGGTGGCACCGGCCGAGGAGCGCTCTGGAGCTGGCCATGCGATTAGCATTAACCGCGGCCTGAGTCTCACCCCTTTCCACGATAGCGACGCAGATTTTTTCGCCTTCTCGGTGGATGGAACACCCAGCGATTGCTGCAAATTGGGCTTAAAAGTCCTATGCACGCAAAAACCGCGACTGGTAGTGTCAGGCATCAACAATGGCCCTAACGTAGGTCGCAGCCTTTTTTATAGCGGCACCGTCTCGGCAGCATTAGAGGCGGCCATCGAGGGCTTTCCTGCCCTTGCGGTAAGCCTCGATCGCAGCGAGGAACCCGATTGGAATAGCGCCGCCGAGCGCGCGGTAAGTATCGCCAAGGCCATGTTAGGGCGCAACAAATTGGCCGGATCGGTGATCAATCTCAACCTGCCGGTGGGAACAGCCAAGCATTGGCAGCCATTGCGGGTGGTGCGCCATGGCCTTTCCGGATTTAGCGAAGCCTATAGTCAACGCCATCAACGGGATGGTCACCCCCTCTGGCATCTCCACGGCCAGCGCATTGAACTCGAAGAAGAAGGGGAAACCGACGCCCATGCCCTGCGCGCCGGCCACCCCACTCTCAGCATTCTCCAGCCAGACATCAATGGCGATGCCAGCCTCCTCGAAGCCCTGGATGAACTCAGCCCATGAGCACCAACACCGACACGGTCATTACCGTCGACCGGGTGGCCAAAAGCTTTGGCCCTCTTCGGGTGCTTGATGGAGTAAGCCTGTCCGTGCAACGGGGGGAAACCCTTGCTGTCCTTGGTCGCTCGGGCACGGGCAAAAGCGTACTCCTGAAAAGTATTATTGGCCTTCTCGATCCCGATCGGGGAAGAATTGAAGTGCTTGGCCGCTGCTTTGCAGAGATGAGCGAACAAGAGCGCCTGCGCCATCGAAAAAATATGGGCTATGTCTTTCAGGGTGCAGCCCTCTTCGATTCCCTCACCGTCTGTGAAAATGTGGGGTTTAGTCTTTCTCAGGCCCGCGTCCCCGACAGCGAAATCCGCCGCCGCGTCCAACAGCGTCTGGCGATGGTTGGACTCGACCATGCGATTGATAAATACCCATCAGAATTGAGCGGCGGAATGCAAAAACGGGTGGGCTTGGCCCGAGCCCTGATCGAAGATCCTGAAATTATCCTCTATGATGAACCGACTTCGGGCCTTGATCCTTTGACCACAGATGTGATTAACCAAATTATTCTCAGGCTGCGCAATCGCCTCGCGGT
The DNA here is from genome assembly GCA_007695355.1 of Planctomycetota bacterium. GTDB lineage: Bacteria > Planctomycetota > UBA11346 > UBA11346 > UBA11346 > REDP01. Next base: position 8,823 of record REDX01000151.1, on the reverse strand, counting down.
TACCTCGGTGGTGGTTACCCATGATATTGGCAGCGCTTTTACCATCGCAGATCGGGTGGTGATCCTCGATGGTGGCCATATTCTCGCCCAGGGATCGCCGACAGAAATTGAGCAATCAGAGCTACCATGGGTTCAGCATTTCATCCGCGGACAGGCCCTTGAAAATGAACTTCTCGAGAGTGGCGGTACGCGAGTGCGCACCCGCAGCCAGTCCGGCAGCACCAGCAGTCGTTTCAGCCCGCCTTCGCCTGCCCTCGAACCCCTCGCTGGAAGCGCCTCATCAAAGCTCACCGCCATACGCCGGCAAAAACGACGGGAACATGACCATCGCAACAGCTCTGCCCCGCCATCGTAAGACCGCCATGCATACCGGGAATACCGCGCTGCGATGCTTCCTCTTTCTATTCGCCTCCTTGATGAGTGGCGAATTGATGGCTTCCCAATCCCGTGAGGCAACAAGCATTCCCTGGCCGCAGCATGACGATGATCATCGCCACTGGCAATTGCACTGGCAGCTTGAACCAGCAACCGGACTTGGCCAAGCCCAGATTATCCTTCACGCCCACGATGGCCGCTGGTACCGCCATCATCAGCCAATTGCCATCAGCCCCCGGCAGCGTGCCGGTAGCATCCAACTTCAGCTAGAGCCTGGCCATTGGACCGGCAGCCACGGCCCCTTGGATCGACTCGCCCGACGCTCGCTGAGTCACCTTGAAGTTCAGGCCGAAGAGACCGCAATCGTCAAACTCGAGCTTCTGCGCAGCCCCCTACCCGCCACCGCTGCCGAGGAATTCCTCTTACGATTGTCCAATGATAGCTTGCTCATTGGCGAGCACTTTATCGAACTGCGCTTCGGTCTTGATGGCGTACGCGACGACCAGCGGGTGGAATTGGTCCTGGAACCAGATCGCCATATTCCCGCTTGGTTCGCCCGCGCAGAACGGGGCCCGGCACGGTTCCATGCCCGTCTACCCCCCGATTTCCTGGCATCACTCCAGGCTGGCAAGGCGATGGTACAAGTACTCCAAGCCACAGATCAGCAGGTTATCTGGCGTTGTCCCTGGCCGCAGATGCCAGGACAAAAGCAAGAATCAAAGCATCACTATGCCGCCCGCCCGCCCTGGCCCTGGCTTGAAAACGCCAGCAGTCAGACCTGGAGCTTGCTCAATCAGCGGCAGGGGCAGCGCCTTGAAATCGCCCCAGCATTTCCGCTATGGGCGCCGATTTTGCGCTGGCGTAAAGATTGGACCGGCTTTGCGGGATTTCAAACCAGCAGCCACGCCATGGCCACCGCCCTTGACGCTCGACTCAGTGCCGGGGACTGGCGCGGCGCCATCGAGCTACTGCCGGCGGCCTGGGGCAAAGAACAAGGTCTCTTTCACTTTGGCACCCATCCTCTCCATCAGTTGCATGGAGGCCGCTGGCAGCAGCCCCAGGATCTCCTGCTTGACCAAGCTGGACAAGAACTCCTTATCGACCATGCCCATGAGGTCTTGGCGCGCTCTCACTGGTCTCCCCAGATCGTGGAATGGCAGATGGGCTGGCGGGTAGCCGATGACGGCAGCGCAGCACAACGGGCAAGCCTGGAAACCCTGCACGATCAACTAAAAGACTTGGTAAAGCGCTACGACCACCGCCCCCTGCGTGTCTACCACCCCGCGCTTCTCCCCTTTACCCAACAAGATCACAATCGCCATTGGTCCGAATCCGGCAATATCTATCGCCTCGAATTAGATCACCAGGGTCTCGCAAATCTTGCCCTAAGCCCAGACCGCAGTTTTTGGGAGATTGACCAACAACACATTTTCGTGCGCTTTCACGGATCCGGTGGCTGCTCGGTGCATGCCTGGATGATCGATGATGAGCATCGCTATTACCGACAAGAACTCGGCCATCTTCAAGGCAATGGCCGACGCCAGCGCATGGTCATCGATTGGATGGAGGGCGCAGCCTGGCAGCCCGAGGGACACCAAACGCCCTGGCAGCTTGGGCGCAAACGGCGGGTTCGTCAGTTTGGCATCCTTGCCAGCGCTGATGAAATCGAGATAAGTCCCACCAATCGCGTCTTGGAGGTAGACCCTGGCTTTAACTGGAGCCAGCCCCTACGCCAATGGCCCGAGGTGGAATGGCACTGGCTTCACGCCCCTGAAACCGCTATTGCTGCCTGGCAACCCTACGAGGCCCGTTTCGCCCTCAGTCGCGAGGTTGATAACCCCTATGATCCGCAACAGGCAGAAGTTTCAGCCGAACTCAACGGGCCCCAAGGGCAGCGATTTCGTTTCCCTGCCTTTTGGATCATCCCGCAGCAATTAACCCTTGATGGAAATCGCGAGCTAGCGCGGCCCAAGGGCGAGGGCCATTGGGCCTGGCGCTTTTCCTTTCCCGAGGCCGGGCAGTGGCGCCTGCGCTTCCAGGCCTTGCTACATCCCCATAGCGATGCGGAACCGGTTAGCGCCGAAAGCGCCTGGTTTACCGTGGAGGTGGCCCCGGCAGAACCGACGGCCCAGTTGCCAGTGGAGCGCAGCGCTGATCCGCGGTATTTCCAAACCATCGATGGTAGTTGGTTCTACCCCATGGGTTTAACCATCCGTTCACCGGGAGATGAGCGACAAAATATTCTCACCCGTGGCTATGAGGGTTTTCCCGGCAGCCGACACTTTGAAGGACTTGGCACCCAGGCCTACGAACATTGGTTTACACAACTTGCCAATGCCGGTGGGAATTTTGTCCGCATTTGGATGTCGCCGTGGTGGGGAGCCCTGGAATGGAACCGAGACTGGGATGGCTATGGCGGCCTAGGCCGTTACAACCAAGGCAATGCGGCACGCATGGATCGGCTATTAGAACTTGCCAGAAAACACGGCATTTACATGCAATGGGAACTCCTGAACCACGGGATGACCTCTGAAACCGTTGATCAACAATGGCACCCCGATCCCCAGCGCGGAGAATTGGGCAGCCCCTTTAACCAGTTGAACGGTGGGCCAATTCGCCACGCCCATGAATTCTACAGCGATGAAACGGCCTGGCGATACCACCAAATGCGGCTGCGCTACATTATTGCCCGCTGGGGACATGCGCCGCAGGTTATGGCCTGGGTTTTGTCTTCCGAGATGGAATTTACCGGTGCGTTTTGGAATGAGGCCTATAACAGGCGATCCGGATCCGATCACAGTCCCACCTTAAACGCCTGGATTGAACGCAATCTCGATTGGTTTTCCGAATACGACCCCATCCAACGTCCGGTCACGGTGCATTTTAGTCATCCCTGGCGGGCTGCCCAATTGTGGCGCAGCCTTTCGCGCCTTGGCTTTAACTACTCCAATGCCTATACCGGCTACCAGCGGGCTCAAGGCCAACTGGGCCATCCCCGCAGCGGCCTGGGCGGGGCCTTGCTCACCTATTTGCGCACGCACTTTCCATCCTGGCAGCTTGGCCGTCCAACCCTACTCGGAGAATGGGGCGGCCACTGGCAAGAACAAAATAGCGCGGTGCTTGAGGCGGAATGGCACAGCGGTCTCTGGATGCAGGCCGTTTTACCGTTTGCCGGCAATACCGGATTTTGGTGGTGGTTATGGGTAGATGCGAGTTCCAATTGGCAGCGCTTACAACCCGTTCGTCAATTCCTAAGCGATGACGATCCGCGGGGCAGCGAGATGCTTCCGATCATCCCCCGTATTCGCCCCGGTGAAGTGCGAGCACACATCATTGGCAGCCAAGGGAATGGCCGGATTCGCGCTTATGCCTATCTGCGCGGGCTCGACACCAACGATTTGAGCGACTCACTACGGACACGCGCCAAAGATGAACATGCTGGCAGCGCCATCTTTCAGGTGAACGCTGGCGAACGCTGGCGGCTGCGCCGCTATAATACCAGCAATGGCAAGGTGGTAGACGATCGTCTACTTGCCGCAGACGAGGAAGGGCGGCTGGAAGTCCATCTGGGCCACCTTACTTTCGATGCGGGCTTCAAACTGGATCGTCAGGACCCGTCAAGCGATGCAGGAAATGCCAAGCAGCAATGAGGGATACTGAGCGGCCTAAAATACTTTCACCGGGGAAGTGCCTCATGGGCACCTCTATAAACTTGCCAAATTGAATTCTCATGAAAAAACCGCTGGCTTGATGATTAGCCGGTGATCCGTCGATTTTGTGGCCAGGTTAAGCGAAAAGTGCTGCCATTACAGCTTGAATTCAGCAATTCCAATTCACCGCCTTGACGCTGCATACAGCGCCGTGCTACCGCAGCTCCCAGTCCCAAACCGCGCGTGCGTCCCGTCACAAAGGGATCGAAAACGGTGTCGCGCAGAGCCTCTGGAACCCCGGTACCTTGATCGCAGACATCGATCCTGCCATCAGCAATGCAAAGGCGCACGGTGCCACCATTGCTGCAAGCCTGGACCGCGTTTTTGACGACATTAAGCAAGGATTGTTGGGAGAGTTCGCTATCTCCCCAAGCCAGGCCATTGCCCTCGAATACTAACTCAATGAGGGACTGCTCGGCATCGGCGCGCAGAAGATCTGTACAGCGTTTGGCCAAGGGCACTAAATCAAGGGGGGCGCATTCAGCCCGACGCTCTCGGCTATAATGCAAAAGATCAGTCACCAAGCTGCCTAAGCGATCGACCTCGGCGAGAATAATATCTAAGCTTTCCACATCTTCTGGGTCGGACAGCGATTCGCGGAGCAATTCTGCGTTGGCGCTAATGCCGGCCAGGGGATTACGCACCTCGTGGGCGACGGTTGCCGCAAGCCGGCCCAACTCTGCAAGAGGACGCAAACGGCGCAGCTCCTCCTGCAATTGCTTCGGGCTCATGGTGTAAGATTCAGTCCCCATCGGAAACTCCATCGCCGGCGCCATTGCTGCTAACGCCCTCAAGATCTTTGAGTTTATTATAGAGGGTGGTCCGATTAATCCCCAACAGATCTGCTGCGCGGCTCTTCTGACCACCAGATTCATGCAGGGCGGCAGCAACCACCATGCGCTCGATGGCAGCGAGATTGCGCTCGCCAGGAGGAATCACTAAACTACCTGGAGGCAGGGCCTGCGTCGCCGCAGCATCATCACTGGGCTGCGGACTGGGAAGCGTTTCGTCGAGAATAAGATCATCGGGGAGTATCACTTCATCGGCGGCGGCAATCACCCCCCGTTCCACCGCATTGGCCAATTCGCGAACATTACCAGGCCACGCGTATGCTTCCATGGCTTGGCGAGCATCCTCACTCAGGCGCATGCTGGGCCGGCCCAATTCGCTGCTCAGTCGAGTGAGTAAGGACTCGGCAATGGGCAGAATATCAGCGGGCCGTTCACGCAGCGGCGGCACCAGGATCGGCACCACCCGCAAACGATAATAAAGATCCGTGCGGAAGCGGCCGGCGGCCACCTCTTCACGCAGATCGCGATTGGTGGCAGCCACCACCCGCACATCAACTGGGATATCGTCTAGGCCACCAACCCGCCGCACACAACGTTCCTGCAATACACGCAGCAGCTTGGTTTGCAGATTCAGCGGCATTTCGCCCACCTCGTCAAGGAAGACCGTGCCTCCTTCGGCGGCCTGAAAGAGGCCGAGTTTTCCTTTGGCGTCGGCACCGGTGAAAGCACCTCGCTCATATCCGAAAAGTTCGGCTTCGAGGAGGTTCTCGCTGAGAGCTGCGCAATTGATGGCGACAAAAGGCGACTTACTCCGGCTAGAGCGTTCGTGGATGGCTTTAGCTACCAATTCCTTGCCGACGCCACTTTCCCCCTGGATCAATACCGTGGTGACCGGCACTGCAGCGACGCGCTTGATCAATCCCATGACCCGCTTCATCGACGCCGATTGGTGAACTAACTGCGTGCGTCCGCGGGCAACACCACTGAGTCGCGCCACTTGGCGACCCAAATCCTGGCGCTCTAAAAGGCCGCCCACGGTAAGACGAAGTCGTTCTAGCTTGAAGGGTTTTTCGATGTAATCGCTGACCCCTTGCTTGAGAGCATCCACCGCCAAGTCGGTACTTCCGTGTCCTGTAAGAAGCACAATTGGCAATTCAGGATCGATCGAGCGCAGGCGCGAGAGGGCTTCAAGCCCAGTTCCATCGGGTAGTTGCTGATCGAGAAGCACGAGATCAGGATAGCCTTCCTGGGTCTTTTCCAGCGCCTCGGCAAGACTCGACGCTTCAAGAACCTGAATATCGGGGAAGGCCTTCACGATGGCGCGGCGGATCGATGCTTCATCATCGACGACAAGAATCGTATCGCTCACTGGGCTCCTTTCACGAACCTTTCGATGATCAATAGGCAATGACATGACCGAAGCAAATATCTAAAAGCCCTGTAACCTCAGCCGATGTGATGTGGCAGACTGGCTGCACCAGCGCCTATTCTCATGCCCTATGGGGGGCGTTGATGAAGTTGCTCATAGCCCCTGAAAATTCAACACTTGGTCCTATCGGCCGAGGTTAAAATCGCAGCCGATTGCCGTAGGTTTAAGCAAACATTTTCCCGAGTTTCTCCCGCAAGCGCTCCGGAGTAAACGGTTTGGCCAGGTAGTTATTGGCGCCGGCAAGTACCGCTTCCTTAACCTTATCGGCCGAGCCTTCGGTGGTCACCATGACAATGGGAACCTTTTTTTCCGGATCCAGCTTACGGATCTCCTTCACCATGGTCACCCCATCCATATTGGGCATATTCCAGTCGGTAAGCACAATATCAATGCCGCCGGCCTGAAATTTATCCAAACCTTCCTTGCCATCGGAGGCTTCGATAAAGGTGGCATCAAAGCCGGCCTCACGAACGTTTTTTATGACGATTTTTCGCATCATTGCTGAATCATCTACCACGAGGACGTTTTTGGGCATGGGATTCTCCATTGGGGAAATGCGTTTTCAGGTGCCGCGGTGCAGGAAGGATTGTGATAGAGTATGGAAACCAAAGAACCTGATTCAAGGGCGCGTTCAAGGGCGCTTTCATTCCGGCAGCCCCTCGAACATGGTCTGACTCGGCCCACCATCCGGATCGGTTTCCAAATCCACCCCAGAACTGCTGCGCGGTGCGCGCACCTCTATCGCCCGCCAGGTCCACCCTGGATCCCGGGCTCCCCTCCAGTTGAGGCCGATCATACCGGCTTGGAGTCGCGTCCGGTCAAGTACACCAACGCTGCTTTCGTCGCTCATCCAGGCCGTATGCCGAGCCCGCAGGGACACCTCGCGTATTTCTACCCAAGTACAATGCTGGGTTATCAATGCGGTACTGGCTTGATCGGCAGCGATCTCTACCCCCTGCAGACGCAAGGAACTACGACGCAGAACCACCGGATCTTCGACATCGGCGTCGATGCCGCTAATCCGGCTCTGCTGCAAAAGCACTGTTGCCTGATCGGCATGCAGAGGTGCTTGGGCATGCCTGAGATGGCTGCTATTGACCCGCAGGCGCCCCCCTTCACGCACCTCAATGGCCGCATGGATTTGTGAATCATGAATCGTCAATGATCCGCCAATCACGCTCAAGACTCCCGAGCCTTCCCAATTCACCTGGTCGAAGGTGAGGGAGGCACCGGGCTCAATGCGCAGGGCGCTGCCACTGCCACCACTTATCCGCAGCGGGCCGCGAATCACGATATCCTGGGCACCTGCCTCAAGCATGAAGACCGGCTGGCCACGGCTTTCCAACTGCACTCCAGGCCCATCGGCAAGCACCTGTAAACCTGCGTGCGCAGGGCCTAGATGCCATGCCTGCTCATAGATTCCTGGCCGTAGGCGGATGATTTGCGCCGATCCCGACTCCGCGACTGCCTCAAGAATCGCCGGTAGGGTCTGCGGACCGGCGACCAGCGCCCGATGGCTGACTCCAGCAGGATAGAGGAGGGAGATCATTGCGGCAAGAAATACCACCGCAGCGAAAGCGATGATTAGCAAAAGACCTAGAGATCGTTGGCGACCATAATAAATTTCCTGGGACATTCCTGGAACCGGCGATGGCGCCACGGCGGTATCGATCCGTCGATGCGGTGCACTATGGGGATCCAGAGAGATTTCACCACCGCTATCCGACTCCTCAGGGATCGGTAATTCATCCATGATGGCGAGGCTGCGGGCATAGACATCGCGCCAACTGGCCGGCCGCTCATGGGGCTCCTTATGCAGCATATCGCGCAGTAACGCTACCAAATCAGGCCCGCACCCGCGCTCGCGCAGGGGTTCGACATCAATCGCGGCGGTCACCTGCTTATACATAATTACGGCGGAGGTTTTTCCTGAAAATAGGGTGCGCCCCATCATTGCATGATAGATGCTTGCTGCCAGTGAATACATATCAGAACGGTGATCGATACTGCGCTCGCCGGTAGCCTGTTCAGGACTCATGTAATGGGGGGTGCCAAGGGCGATTCCGCTCACCGTAAGCGCTTCGTCAACGCCCAAGCTCTCGGCGCGATCCTGTAAAAATTTAACCAAACCAAAATCGCAGATCTTGGCACAAAAGATTTCGTTCTTCCCCGGGCGCGGCGGAGCAATGAGGATGTTTGCAGGCTTGATATCGCGATGGACCACCCGCATGTCTTCAGCCTTAATCAGGGCCCCACTCAACTGCATGAGCAGGGTAACCGCTTCGCGTTGGCGCAGGGCCCCTTGCTGCAATAAGCGCTCTTTGAGACTGACCCCACGCACCAATTCCATGACCAAATAAGGCCGATTGTCCACCTGGCCAGAGCTAATGAAGTGCGTAAAGTGCTCGTCCTCCAATTGCGCCAAAGCCTTGGTTTCACGCACAAAGCGTTGTAAGTGCTCAGCATCAGCGCAGAGCCGCCGCGGCAGCAATTTTACCGCTACGGATTCCCCTACCCC
>REDX01000139.1 GCA_007695355.1 Planctomycetota bacterium | reverse complement strand
AGCGCCTTGGCACCGAGTTTATGCCACCCTTGGAGGAAGGCGATTTCCTCTATATGCCGAATACGGATCGCCCACCAGGCATTACCAATGCCCAGGCGATGCTTCAGATTACCGATGCTATCTTTGCGAGTTTCCCTGAGGTGGTGTCGGTTAAAGGCAAAATTGGCCGCGCCGATACCGCCACCGATCCGGCGCCCATGACCATGATCGAAACCACCATTCAATTGCAGCGGGATCGCAGCCAGTGGCGGCAGGTGCCCGAGCGCCGTTTTTTCGGCCTTTGGCAAGGTAGCCGTCCGATAACTCTCGAAGAATTAACCGATGGCTACGAACTGCCGGGCGGCATGCGGGTGCCGGGGATCAATGACGCCCTGGTGATACCGGGCCTCTATGGCAGTCTCACCCGGGGCGCCATGCCCATTCGCACCCGTATCGATATGCTGGCCACCGGATTTCGCACCCCGGTAGGAATTAAGCTCATGGGTGAGGATCTGAGCGTCCTCGATCAATTGGCTGGCCAAGTACGAACCATCCTCCAGGGCGATCCCGAATTGGCTGCGCGCACCCGAGATATTTCCCTCGAACCCGCCACCGGTGGCCGCTATGTCGATATCCGCCCAGACCGCGAGGCCCTGGCCCGCCATGGCCTGAGTATGGCGGAGGTGCAGGAGGTGATTAGCACCGCCCTCGGCGGCCGCACCCTTACCATGAGCGTGGAGGGCCGCAGCCGTTACAGCGTCTCCCTGCGCTTCCCACGGGAACTGCGGGACAGCCCACGGAAATTTTCGACCATTCTCCTGCGTACCGCCCAAGGCGGACAAATTCCCCTGGCGCAGATTGCTGAAATCGTTGAACGCGATGGTCCGCCTATGATCCGCTCGGAAAATGCCCGCCTCTCGTCCTGGCTCTATGTCACCCCAGATCCCGGCGATGTGGTGGGCTATGTCAACCAGGCCCGGGCCCTTATCGACGCTGAACTCGATCTGCCCACCGGCTACTCCGTGGTTTGGGCCGGGACTTACGAACAGGTGGTTGAAGCCAATCAACGCCTGGCGGTGGCGGTGCCCCTCACCCTGTTGGTGATTGTCGTTATTCTGCTTCTCCATCTGCGCTCTTTGTTGAAGACGGCGCTGATTTTTGGTGCCCTTTCCTTTTCTGTACTGGGGGCGGTATGGATGGTCTTCTTCCTTGGCTACGATATCTCGGTGGCGGTTTGGGTGGGGGTAATCGCCCTCCTTGGCCTCGACGCGGAAACCAGCTTGGTAATGATGCATTACCAGGACGAGGCCATAGAGCGGGCGCGCAAGGAGGGCCGCCTCGCCACCGACGCCGACCTACGTCACGCCGTCTACCTGGGCGCCGTACAGCGCATTCGGCCGAAAATGATGACGGTAATCACCACCATTGTGGGCCTTTTGCCTTTGATGTTTGCCGATGGCGCCGGCGCCGATACCATGCGCCGCCTTGCGGCGCCCATGATTGGTGGCTTGATTACCAGTACGGTGATGGAACTCATCCTCCTGCCCGCTGCTTATTATCTGATCCAACGCCGCCTCTTGCCGCCTTCGGCCGCCGCCGCTGACGGTGATTGGCGCAGCAAGGAGGGGGCTGGCTCAGCCCAGGGGGCAAGTTAAGCTTCGCTTAATGGTAGAACGTATCCGGCAAACCGATCAACATCGCTGGGGCTTGATTGGCCCCAGTCATGTCGAATTGTTATTGCAGGCGCCGGATTTGCTCGCCGATTGGAGTCCCCGCTGGACCTGGATGTGGGGCATCGGTGCCGCCGGTTGGTGCTATCGCCCGTTTATCCAAGCCATTATTGATGCCTGTGAAGCCTGCCGCCATGTGCTCTTAGTCGTCCCCCATTGGCGCCATGCCAATTTTCTCTGGCAAGAGGTACGCGATGCGATGGAGCGTTTGCCTACCTATGAAGTGTGTTGGGATTACGACATCCCGGTAGACCCTGCACTGAATATGCGCCGCGAGCTTATCGCCAACGATATGGCCGAATATATTCTCTCGCGCAATATGCTCGACAAGCTCGATTGGTTATTGTCGACCTATGCCAATCTCAGCATCTGCTGCTGGTCGATTTATGGCCTAGAAAAGCGCACTCGCCGTCATGACCGCATTGTTAGTTACGAACAGCTGGTGCGCCGCTATGGCGAACGGATGGTATCCCTGCGCAATCTCCATCTGCGCTATGATATTATGAGCCTCTATGCCGATGCTGATTTTCATCCTAGCCCCTTCGGCTATGTCCGCATGCGAGCGGTATTCGAACGCTATATGAATGAATTAGAAGAATTGGGATTGGTGGACGCCCCGCCATAATCGCACCTGCATCTATCAGCTTGGTAACGGCTCGCTCATGGGAAATGTGAAGCGACTGATCATGCAATGACGCCCACCGGGGGGAATGAGCCGGGCATCTTGGCCGCTATTGGCACTTTCTAGGCAACAGAAATCTTGCCAGGCTTCCGTCGGCAGATCCGCGATGCCATGGTTTTGGCCGGGATTCCACAGCACTAGGCTCAATGATCCGTGTCGCTGCAGGCGCATGCGACTGCCGTGGCCATCTTCAAAGTCCACCGGCCCGGGCTGGCTCTGATAGACGGTGCGGGTGCGTCCAATCAATTCCCTTATCGGTTCTTCGCTGCAGCCCCAGATGGGGCACTCATCGGGGCCCTGCCAGGGTAGGCCGCCGAGGCCGTGCACCGCGGCTTGCTCGCTACGGCAGGCCAAATAGCTGTGCATGGCGCCGGCCGAAGGCTGGGGACGGTTGCCGAGGTTCTTGATGTCCCAGGCGACAAACATGCCTTGGTGACTGAGGGCAACGGTGATGCTCATACGGCAATCGTTTAATACTGCGGGTAAACCTGAAGGCATGAGGCAGCTCAGCCGTAGCCAATGATGACGATGATTGCCGCCAGTAGCATCAAGCTCAAAGGGTAGGCTACGTAGATGGCCGTGCATGCCTGCTTCGGGGTGCTGCGGGTGGCGGCCTAACCAGGGCCAGCAGAGGGGGATGCCGCCGCGGGCCGGGATACCGGGCTGGAGTGGGGAGAGGGGGCTGGCATAGAGGCGCTCGCGTCCAGCAAATTGGCAACTCCAGACCTGAGCCCCCTGCAGGAGCACCGTGCATTGATTTTCACCCGGCCCCTGGAGCCGCAGCGCCGGCAATCGCCCAACCGTCGTCGCCTGGCATGGATCCACAGTGCTCACTCCTTGACTCCTTTGTCCCTATGGCAATGCAGGGGCACCTTACGGTGCTTATAATGAGGTGTATTGGTCAATTGTCTACGGTATCATCAGTTTATTGCTTGTTGGCAGAGGTGGGAGTAATAGATTTATTACCTATGACATCAGGTGCTGATCCATCATCCGAAGGACGCAAGGAAGATTCCGGGCGATTACCGACATCTCTTCCAGCGTCATCGCGCCGTGGCTCACCATCTTCGGCAGAATTGCCAACCGTCGATGCGGCAACCATTACCCATAATCCGACTGGTTCCAGTGCTGAAGCGATCAGTTCACAGCTGTCGTTGCCGCTCAATCCCTATCCCTCAAGTTCAAGGGACCATGGACTCTTGATTCACGAACAGATTGGCAAGGGCGGTTTGTCTCGTGTCTACCGTGGTTGGCAGCGCGCCTTGGAACGCGATGTGGCGGTCAAGATCCCCCGCGATGATCTGCGTCGCCCAGAGCTTGCCCAGCAACTGATGCTGGAGGAGGCGCGGATCACCGCCCGCCTCCAGCATCCGGGCATACCCAGTATCCATGACCTGCAGTGGGATGCCGCAGGCCGGCCAATGCTGGCTATGCGTCGGATCGAAGGTGAATTGTGGTCCCGTCGACAGGGCGAACTGACGCGTCGGGAAAACGCTGGGGTGGTGATGCGCGTCGCTCAAGTTATCGCCTATGCCCATCAGCAAGGGGTGCTGCATCGGGACATTAAGCCCGGCAATGTCATGATAGGCGACTTTGGCGAGGTTATGCTTTTGGATTGGGGCATGGCTTTGCCGCTGGCCGAGATTGACCTACGGCCAGAACGCTGGTCTGGTGGCGCTTGTGGAACGCCGCAATTCATAGCTCCTGAGGCAGCTCTTGGCCAGGCGCCAGGCGTGGCCACTGATGTCTACGGCCTAGGCGCCTTGCTGTGGTTTGCCATTTACGGACAGCCTCCCCATCTGTCAGAGGATCCGCAGGAGGCGCTGCGGCAGGCGCGAGAAGACGAGGTAAGCGGGCCAGGTGATCCGGGCACTGACGACTTATTGGCGGTAGCCCTTCGTGCGCTTTCCTTTGAGGCATCGCGAAGATATCCTACGGCAGTAGAATTTATCGCTGCCCTAGAGCAGGCCTTCTCCCGTGAGGATGCACGTCGTCTCATACTTGATGCGCAGCAAGATATGGATGTCGCGGCACAGGAAGGTTATCCGGCCTTTCAACGGGCGCTTTTCCGGCTTCAGGAATCACGGGGCATTTGGCCGGATAATGAGCAGATTAATCAGCGCATAAACGATGTAATGGGTCAATATGCTGGTTACGCTTTGGGCCAGGGGGACCTTGATCTTGCCGCCACTGTACTTCGTGAAGACTGCATCGAACACCGTCGTCTTCTTGCCAAGCTTCGTTATCAGCGCAGGCGTCGGGAATTAGAGCAAGAAGAAATGCGACGCCATGAAGCGCGTTTATTTTACGAACAGAGGCGAACTCAATTTATTCAGGCTTTTTTGCTTGATGTACTGAGCGAAACAGCGCTTGGACGACAGGGGCCAAAGGTGCGGCTCATCGATGCCCTGGCTGCGTCGCTGCAAACACTGCAACAGCAATTAGGCTCTGACCCCTTGCATCGCGCCTATGTTCGCCAAGGTGTTATATCCACTCTTCGCGGTAAACAGTTTGTCGATATTCGCCGGCCCCACGTTGAGGCCCTGCTTACTGACATTGAGGAGGCAAAACTCGACGAAGATCACGAACTTGTTAGGCAGGGTTACTTTGAAAAAGCATCCTTATTGCGAGACGAAGAGCGTTTTTCTGAGGCCGTGGACTACGTAACCATGAGCTTGCGCTTATGCAGTGAACATCAGCCAGAAATGAGTGCTGAACTTGCATATGTCTATGAGTTATATATGGAATGCGCCCTTGGTTCGCGGCGCATCGAAGAGGCTGGACAAATTGTCGAGCAGGTGGTTATTCCAATGCTTCGCGATCAACCGATGGAATCGCCATGGCGACATCATGTAGAAGGCTTTCTCTTTGGCTATCTCGTGCGCATTGGTTCTTTGGCTGAAGCAGAGAACGTCGGTCGTAGCTTATATCTGCGTGCAGATCTGGAGATGGCGGATGACCTGACAGATATGTTGAGCACCACCATGAATCTTGGTTACCTGATGATGGATCAGGGCCGTTGGGATGAAGCCTTGGAGTTCATGCGAGAAGCACGTGTGCTGCGGATAAAAATCTTTGGGGAAAGCAGTCCGCAGGTCTTGGCGATTGAAGGTTTGCTAGGGACGATTCACCTTGGTCGTGATGATCTTCGGGCAGCAGAGTGCCTTGTTTCGATTCTGGATCGCATGCGAAATACCGAGGAACTGTTACCCAGAGATTGTTTCGAGCCCTTGTTAAGAGTGGGTCGGTTGCGTCAGCGGCAGGGTGATCTAAAAGCTGCTGGTGATATAATTGCCGAAGCCAAGGCTATTTTGCCAAGTTGCACCCCAGATTCGCGAGCCTGGCTAGGGCCTTTAACTCAACTATTGGAATCTTGGTGCCTGCGCAGTCAGGGTGAGTGGTTGTTGGGGCTCATGCAGGCTAGGCAAGCTTGCCGGGACTTGGAGGCGCAGTTGGGCGTCGGTGATGGTCGGTGTCGACGTGCCCGTGTGATTATGGCGGACCATCTCATTCATTGGCAGCGTAAGGATACGGCGGCGGCGGCGCAGTGGTGTCAGCAGCAGCAAGATGATGACTTCATCGCTCGCTGCTCTGAGGATCATCGCCGTTTCCCAGGGTTGGTCCTTGCTTGAAGAGGTGGTTTGTCAGTCTGTCCTCCGTCTTAAGCCTAAAGATCATGGTCAAGGGGAGGGAGATTCAGCCAGATGCTAGATATTCGCGATTTTGGCGCCCAGGTGGGGTTGCTATGTACGGACGCCATCCAGTCAGCCATTGATATGGCGCATCAGCGCGGTGGCGATCGAGTGCAGGTTCCGGCAGGAACATGGATTAGCGGAACCATTGAACTGCGCAGTGGCGTTGAGTTGCACCTGGGGGCCGGTGCCTGTCTGACTGGCAGCGATAATCCCGCTGACTACCGGGCGACGGAAGTGGCTGGCGAATATGGTGGTAGTGCTAGCGGTTTTCTTATCGTCGCCGATGATTGTAAAGATATTGCGATAAGCGGTCGTGGGTGCATTGATGGGCGGGGTCAAAGCTTTATGGAAGGTTTTCGCTCCACGGAGGGCCCGTATATCCGCAAGCCCAAGTCCTGGCGCCCTCGCGGTATTGGGCTTACCCGCTGCCAGCAAGTGACCTTAAGTGACTTTACCATACGCGATGCGGCGCAGTGGACCATCCATCTGACCGGCTGCGAAGATGTCCTCTGTCAGGGTTTGCGCATTCTTAACGCCTTGGATATCCCGAATAATGATGGGATCGATCCTGATCGCTGCCGCCGAGTACGCATTATCGGTTGCCACATTGAAGCGGGTGATGACTGCATCGTCCTTAAATGCACTAAAGACCATCCCGAACTCGGTGACTGCGAAGATATCGTAATTAGCGGCTGCACCCTCATTTCGACCAGCGCTGCCCTGAAAATAGGCACGGAGAGTCACGGTAATTTCCGCCGCATTGTGGCGACCGGCAATACCATTAGCCGCTCCCATCGTGGCCTTACCATCCAACTGCGCGATGGCGGGCATGTTGAGGACATTATTTTCGCCGACACGGTCATTGAGACCCGTCACTTCCATCCCATGTGGTGGGGGCAAGCCGAAGCGGTCAGCATTACCGCGGTGCCGCGGCAAGAAGGCGTGCAGGTGGGCAGCATCTCTCGGGTCAGTCTGCGTAACCTCATCTGTCGTGGCGAAAACGGGATTTTTATCCACGGTGATCCCAGCGCGCCGATATGCGATCTGAGTATGGATGGCATTCAAGTTGCGGTTGGGCGTAGCTCTAAATGGCCGGGTGGTCAACATGATCTGCGTCCATCCGGTGGCGAAGAGCATGGGGGACTTTATGTCGCTCCCTGTCCCGCCATTTACCTGGCGCATACTCGCGATGCGCACCTGCATAAGCTCCGGGTGCGCTGGTTGGGCGAGCCGGCAGAATGGTTTTCCCATGCCTTAGAGGCCCATGACTGTCCAGGATTGCACCTCGATACCATCGACGGTGGCGCGGCCAGCGATGAGCTTCCGGCAGTGCTCATAGATGGTGACGCGAAGGCGTAATGGCTAGGACATGGGGTTTGCGTCCATCCCTGGCGCTGCTGCTCATGCTGTTCGTACCCTTGCAGGCCAGTGAAGGGTGGGGGGAATTTGCCGCCATTCTCGATAATGATTTTTTTGGCAATGCCGATGACGGATACACCAATGGGGTGATCCTCTCCTTGAGCAGCCGGCGCTTAGCAAGCTTTGCCGATGGCCCCTTGGGAGCCCAGGTTGGGCGCTGGTTGGATCGGGTTCCCCTAGTGGATCGTGCCGACGGCGAAAGGGTGCTGACCCTGTCGCTGAATCAGAGGATTTATACACCAAGCGATATCGCCAACCCTGATCCCCCCGGCGAGGATGATCAGCCTTGGGCAGCTTTGCTCTATGGCGGCCTGAGTGCAACGCGCATGGATCGCCGCCGTTTTGATGCTTGGAGCCTGTATGCCGGGATTATGGGCCCCGCCGCCCTTGGGCGCGAGGTGCAAACCCGTGTCCACGCCATTATTGGCTCTGAGCGGCCCCAGGGCTGGCAGCATCAAGTTGGCCACGGTGCCCTGGTGAATCTGGCTTATGAGCGGCGCCAGCGCTGGGGCATGTGGACCAGAGAGGGCTGGGGTATCGATCTTTTGGCCGGGTATAAAGGGGCCATAGGTACGCTGACGACCAATGCCAGCGTGCGCTCGGTGCTCCGTTTTGGCTGGCAGGTACCGGAGGATTTCACGATTCCCCCTTCTTTTATGGGTGAACCGCGGCTTGGTGCCCAGGGACGGGCCCAGGCTGCCCCCTGGTCGGTCTACGGCTTGTTGGCGGTGGATGCCACCCTGGTAATCTATGCTGCGCAGTGGGACGGGCGCTTGGGGGAGACCCTACGCTTAGAGCGCCGAGCGAGCCATTTTCGCCTGCACGCTGGCTTGACCGCCGAGCGCCCCGGCTGGGGCGGCAGTTTTATTATTACTTTGCCATCGATTCCGTGGGAAGATGTCCATGATCGTCGTTGGGATGGCTATGCCAGCATTCAGGTTTTTCGTCGCTGGTAAGCGAATTGCATCGGGGCTAAAGCGTGAAAATGATGAGTGCTGCCGATTGCGGCAAATGCTGCAGTGCTGGAAATGGTCCTTGCGTCTCTTGGGGCGCAGCGCTTGAATGCGCTCCATGGCAGACCCCCAATGGGAATCGGCACGCAGCCGCTACAAGCACGAGCGCTTCCACCTGCTCGAAGAAACCTTTGTCCTCGACGATCGCTCGATCGTGCGTCCCATTATTCATCATCCTGGGGCGGTGGCGATTGTTGCTCAGCCCGATACGGATCACCTGCTGATGGTGCGTCAGTTTCGCTACCCGCTGCGGCGCTGGACTTTGGAAATCCCCGCTGGCACCCGTGAGGAAGGGGAGGATCCCCTCGACACAGCTAAGCGGGAATTGTCCGAGGAGGCAGGTATGGCAGCGGAACACTGGCGGGAAATCCTGCGTTTCTTTCCGGCGCTAGGCGTGTCCACTGAGGAGATGATCCTTTACCAGGCAAATTCGCTTACTACGGCCGATGGTTGCCCCGATGAAGGTGAGCTGGTGGCCGGCGAAGTGGTTGCCCTGTCGGACTTGCAGCATTTCATGGACGAAGGTCTTATTTGTGATGCTAAAACCCTGATTGCCCTCGCTGTGATCGGCGCTTGGCCGGGCTCTGGGCAGAGCACCGGGAAGGCCTGTTAGCCGTGCTCACCGCCACAGGCAGCGCTATTATTCGCGCCGTTGACACGGCGGGGCGTGCCATGGTCTTGCTTGGCCGCTCGGGCTGGCAGCTTTCCATGCTGCGACTTTCGGGTCGTCAATTGCTGCGCCAATTGGATATGGCCGCTGTTGGCTCGGTGGTGGTACTGGCTCTCATTGCGGCCCTTACCGGCATGATCATGGTCATGCAGACTGGGCCGGCATTAGAGCCCTATGGTGCTATCGACGCCATCGGGGCCATTGTCGGCGCCAGTTTCATGCGCGAAATGGCGCCGCTGTGGGCGGCAGTGATCGTCCTCGCCCGAGTGGGTTCGGCGATGGCCGCCGAATTAGGCACCATGGTGGTGAACGAAGAGGTAGAAGCCCTTGAGGTCATGGACATCGATCCCATTCGCTATTTGGTGGTGCCACGTTTACTTGCGCTGATGATTGGTGTCCCCATTTTGGCCCTGGTCGCCAATCTGGTTGGTTTACTTGGCGGCTCCTTTGTCGCGCAAACCCAATTCGGCGTGAGTTATGCGGATTTCTTTCAGGCCGCAGCGGCGATGCTGACCTGGTGGGATCTCCTTGGCTCTCAATTGAAGGCCTTCACCTTTGCCATTATTATTGCGGTTATCGCCTGCGATCAGGGGCTCAATTGCCGCGGCGGCGCCGAAGGGGTGGGCAAGGCTACCACCACCGCTGTGCGTCTGAGTGTGGTCTTTGTCTTGGTTGCTGATCTTATCCTCACCGCCTTCCTCAACATTGGTTGGAGGATGATCGGATGAGCAGCATTTTGGAAATGCGTGATGTGCATAAATTCTTTGGCGCTGCCCATGTGCTGCGGGGCATCGACTTGACGGTGCCAATTGGCACCATCCAGGTGGTGCTCGGCTTATCTGGATCAGGTAAAACCACCTTACTGAAAATCCTCAATGGCAGCCTGCGCGCAAATAAAGGTTCGATTCGCGTATTTGATGAAGAGCTCACCACCCTTGATCGCGCCGGCATGAGCCGCTATCGCCAGCGTATGGGGATGATCTTTCAGTATTCGGCCTTGCTGGGATCGTTGAGCGTTCTCGAGAACATTGCTTTGCCTTTGGTTGAAAATAAAGGGCGCAAGGTTGAAGATTGCATCGAGGTGGCCACTGCGGCCCTGCGCCGGGTATTCTTGCCGGCGGACATCCTAGACCGTAAACCGGCCGCACTTTCCGGCGGTATGCGCAAGCGTGTTGGCATCGCCCGCGCCTTGGTGCAAGAGCCAGAACTGTTATTGTATGACGAGCCAACCTCGGGTTTGGATCCGGTAACCGCCCGAGGTGTCGATGAATTAGTGCTGCAACTGAAACGGGATATGGGAATCACCTCGGTCATCATATCTCATGATATCAATGCCGCCATGCGAATAGCAGACAATATTGCAATTCTCCATCGTGGCGAAATTCTCATGAGTGGTTCACCAAAAGAATTACAGCAGTGCGATCATCCGGCAGTACGACAACTATTAGACGGCGAAGTAGATGGCCCGCTGACCGAGGCTTATACAGGTAACGGAACAGCCCATGTGCAAGGGATCGAGGATAGCTTATGAAACGTGAAGCCAAGGTTGGGATACTCTTCTTTGCCGGACTCGGGCTGCTGCTTTGGTTTGCCCTCTTTGTCACCGGCTTTAGCGCTCGGGGTGGTGACTACGAGGTGCGCTTTGATTCGGTTACGGGTTTGCGCATTGGCGATGCGGTAACCTTTAATGGGGTGCGCATTGGCAAGATCAGCGATGTGGTGCCGGTGCGCAATGGCGATGGTGGCAGCGAAGTGGCAGTCTTTTTTGACATTGATCGGCGCATGCGTGATGCCGTGGTGGTTTCTGAGGATGCCGTCTTTGCCATCCAGATGGGACTTCTCGGTGGCGGCTCTTTGGCGATAAGTTCCCGGGGTCCGGGTGAGGTTTTACAGCCTGGGTTAGTGAATACCCACCGTGGAGGCGCTCCGGTAGATCTTGGAACTGTCTTGACTCAGGTCAGTGAGTTGATTGATGATAATCGCGCCAATCTCCGTGCGGCGATTGCTGATTTGCCCCGGGCAGTCAAAAACATGGGCGATATGGGCGGTGAAATTCAGGAGGTGGTGGCGGAGAATCGGCGAACCATCAATGAGGCAATCTCCGGCATGCGGGATATGACCACCAGCATTCGCACGGTGGTCGATGAAAATCGCAAGGATATTCAAGCCGCCATTCAGCGCATGGCTAGCCTCATGGAAGAATTAAAGGGGATGGTGGAGGAAAATCGCCCCGATGTACGCACCGCGATTTCTCGGGCGCCGCAAATGATGGAAGAATTCACCACCGTTGGGCGCGAAGTGCGCACCATGGTTCAGGAAAACCGCAAACGCATCGATGAGATTATTGCTGGCTTCGCCAATTTCGCCCCGCGCCTTGATCGTATCGGCGCTGATATTGAGACCGTAACCGCCCAGATCGCCTCGGGTCAGGGCTCGGTGGGAAAGGCGATTTTTGAGGATGATCTTTTCGACAATGCCAACGAGGCCATGGATAGCCTGCGCCGACGGGCCGATGAGCTGGAGACCTTTACCTCCTCCTTTGCTACCACCCGGCTCTACGGCGGCATTGAGGGCGGTTATAACTATCGCACTGAAGTGGCCCACGGCCTCGCCTATCTACGCCTTGAGCCCAAACCGTGGAAATATTACCAAGTCGGCATTGGCTACCGTAGCGATCCCAAATGGATTAATGATGAGCCGGAATTTACCGCCGATTTCACCCCCGATGATCTCAAGGATCGGGAAGAGCGCTATCGCGATGGTCTGCGCGCCCTCGACTTGCACCTCGCCATTGGCTACCGCTTCTTTCCCGACGATGACATTGAGCGCTACCGCTTGGATCTTGCCGCTGGCCTCTTCGATGGCCGCTTGGGAGGCCGGGTGGGCTTTCATTTTACCGAAAACCTAAGCCTGTGGACGATGGCGCGGATGAGCGATGATTCGCGTTTGCCTAACCGCGAAAAGCGCGAACGGGGCTCGGCCTTTGGCCGTGCCACCCTATCTTATGAGCCGTGGCGGGGGGTACGCCTGCAGGCTGGCGTTGATGACCTCTTTTACCGCCCCGGCCCCTATGGTGCCATTACCCTAGAGGTCATGGACCGCGATCTGGTGAACCTCTTTGTGGCGGCCGGCTCTCTCTAATGAATCGATTTGGTCCCTCGACCCTCCCCCAGGCGGCGGTGGCTGAACCCGCGCTCATGCCTGATCAGGATCAGCGCCAGCAGGTGATGCATCTCCCCCGCTGGCATATTATCCTCCTCGACGACGATGATCATAGCTATGAATATGTCATTGAAATGGTAATGCAGCTCTTTGGCCATTCCTTGGAACGCGCCTTTCAAATGGCGGTGGAAGTCGATAGCGAAGGGCGGGTGATCGTCGATACCACCACCCGCGAGCGAGCCCTGCTGAAGCAGGAACAAATCCACGCCTACGGTCCCGATCCCCTCATTCCCCGTTGCCGCGGCAGTATGACCGCTGTCCTTGAGCCTGCCGATGCCTAATGCCTTACCGCCCCTCATCGATACCCACTGTCACCTGACCCACCAACGCTTTCAAGACGATTGTCATCAGGTGATCGATGACGCCCAGGCGGCTGGTATTGCCGCTATGATTACCATCGGCACCGGAGTTGCAGATGGCATACGGGGTTCAGAGATTGCGGCGGCGTGGCCCCAGGTCATCTACACCGCCTGTGGTCTCGATCCCTTCACCCTGCACGAACGGGCCGATAGCTTCGCCGACGATCTCGCGGCACTCGATGCCCACCTCGCCTCAGCCGGCTGTGTAGCCCTGGGTGAAATTGGATTAGAATATTTCCATCGCGTCTTGACCCCGGTCCAGCAGCAGGAGCGTCTGCATGCGCAATTGGCCTTGGCCGAGCGGCGGCAGCTGCCGGTAGTCATCCATGTGCGCGACGCCCACCCCGATATGAAAGCGGTACTCGCCGAGCATCCGGAAGTCAGCGGCGTCATCCATTCCTTCGATGGCCATGCCCAAGACGCCGAAGACTATCTCGCTTTGGGTTGGATGATCAGTCTCAATGGCATGGTCACCTTTAAGCAGAAAACCTATCTCCGCGAGGCCGCTGCAGTGGTCCCCGCAGAGCGCCTCCTGGTGGAAACCGATAGCCCCTTTTTGGCCCCGGTGCCCCAGCGCGGGAAGCGCTGCGAACCCGGTTTCGTCCGCCACACGGCGCAGTTTCTCGCTAACCTGCGCGAAGTCGAGGAAGCCGAACTCGCCGCCCAAACCACCGCTAACGCCCGCCGCCTGTTTCACCTGCCGGTGAGCTAATGCCTCAGGCCTGCTCTCAGGCATGCTTAAGATGCGCTTCCTAGATTGCGAACCGCGTATCGTCATTCTAAATTCGCCCCACGTGGAGGGCGAGAAAAGCATGGCCCGCAAAGCCAGCAATTCTTTTTTCTCTCAGCTTTGCTTAGGCTAAGATTCAAAGCTGGCACCTCTCAACGCAGCCAATAGCTTCGAGTATTCTGGGGAGCGTGTATGCAGCATCAACAAGACCTGGATCAACCGTCTAAGGCGTCGTCTCAACCCAGGGATGCCTCGGCCCCGGGTTGGGGCTATGCCTTCGGCCATATTTTGGCCATACCGGTGATTCTCTTTGTCGGCTTTATTGCCCTGATCATGAGTATTTTTTTTGTGCATCAGGCCATCTATACCCCCTTGGTGCTGATTTCAGGATCGCTTTTGCTGCTCTTGGTCCTGATTCGGGCTGGCTGGTATGCTCGGCGTAGACTCTTATTGGCGCTGATGGGATTGGTTATTGCTATCGCCATAGCGGTGGTGGCGACGGTGGAGGGCTACCATGCCTGGTATGATTGGCGCTATCCCCGGGTGACGGTGCAAGAACCGGATTTGCAGGCCTATGAACCTTTTGTCTCCCAGCGATTGGCCCGCCTTGATGGTCCCGCTTCCTTTACCATGGCCGAACCCCTCCTCCGCTTGGATGGCGCCACCGCCTTCTACCCGGTTTACGCCGCCTTTGTCCAAGCCACCTATCCGCCGCCAGACCATCGGCGACAGGTTACCTATCGCGTGCACAGCCGTGACAGTCCGGTGCGCTGTACGCGCACCCGGCAGTGTTACGATCGACTGATTCGTGGGGAGTGCGATCTGATCTTTGTTCTGCAGCCCTCGGCGCAGCAGCAGCACATGGCCGATCACATGGGGGTGCGGCTGGTGAAGGTCCCCATCGCCCGGGAGGCCTTCGTCTTCTACGTGCACCAGCGCAACCCGGTGCGCGGACTGACGGTGGAGCAGATTCGCGGGATCTATTCCGGAGCGATCAGCGATTGGTCGGCGGTGGGCGGAGAATCAGCTCCGATTTTGGCCTTTCAGAGGCCTGCCAATAGCGGTTCCCAGACCATGCTTGAAGCGCTCATGGGAGATGTGCCCCTTCAGGCGGCGCCATCGGAGCGGACGGTTGGTATGATGGGCGGCATTGTCGATCGGGTTTCTGATTATCGCAACTATGCCAATGCCCTTGGCTATTCGTTCCTCTACTTTGCCAGTTCCATGATAGAAGGGGCACAGGTGCGCTTCCTGCCCATTGATGGCGTGGCGCCGCGTACGCAGACCATTGCCGACGGTAGCTATCCCCTAACCACGGATGTCTATGCGGTGCATCGATCTGGCGAGAACAATCCCCAGCTGGACGCCTTTATCCAATGGATCCGCTCGCCCGAGGGGCAAATTCTCATCGAGCGCACAGGATACGTGCCGCTGCCCTAATCAATGAGTCCGGGCTGATAGTATTAGCGGGGCCGGCGGTGGCTAGCGGTGCCGTCGCGGTAGCGGCGCAGGATTTCCAGTAATTCGGTGGCGGTGCCGTAGCGCAGCTGGGGATCAATAATCAGGCAGCGATCGACAATATTGCTGAGGCTGCCATCCACCTGTTCGCAGCGGGACTTGAGGGAGGGCATGGGGTTGCCGAGAATCATTTTAAGGGTTTGGCTGGCATCTTCGCCCTGAAAGGGGGCAGAGCCAGCGTGCAGGTAGTGGGCGAGAATGCCGAGGGCCCAGACATCGCTGGATTTGCTTGGACCCTTGCCCTGAATTAACTCGGGGGCGAGGTAAGAGGGCGTGCCTTGAACTTTTTCGCTGCCCTTAAAACGGC
Source organism: Planctomycetota bacterium (assembly GCA_007695355.1). Classification (GTDB taxonomy): domain Bacteria; phylum Planctomycetota; class UBA11346; order UBA11346; family UBA11346; genus REDP01. The sequence goes on along the minus strand of REDX01000139.1, from coordinate 5,938 downwards.
GGAAAAAGGTGCTCGACATGGAAAGGCGGCGGGCGCTGCCGAAATCGACACAGTGTATCCGGCCCTTGGGAGAGAGGATGAAATTGGCGAGTTTAATATCGTTATGGATGACATTTTGCTCGTGCAGGTAGCTGATAATCTTGCAGGCCGCCATCAGCACCGATAGGGGGGGGAGTTTTTTCCCCTGATGCAGCAAAGTCATGAGATTATCGCCGGGTACGTAATCCATGATGAGTGCAAGGCGATCGAGGACCGTGGTTTGGGCGAAGATTTTTGGGATGCCTTGGTGATTAAAGTCCTCGAGGAAATCCGCCTCGCGAAGGAAGAGTTTCTGACAATCAGCGTCTTTGGCAAAATCGGGAAGCAGCAGCTTAAGGGCCCCTTCAGACTTATCCTTTTCGTGCTGGAGTCTGTAGACTTCGGCGGTGCCACCGCGGCCGATGGGCCCAAGGACCTTCCATCCATGGACGACTAGCCCCTCGAGCCGAGCCCAAGATGGGCAGGCCCGGCGGATGATTGCTTCGCTAGATGCCTTATCGGTCATAATGGGATGCTATAAAGAATGAGCTTTTAGGGAAGACGTTTGTCGGCAGGGGGATCTTCATGCCTTATTGAGACCAGGGCGTAATGAAAGACCAGGGGATTAGCCTATCTCACGGATATTGTTTTGGCTCGTGAAACTTCCCTGGTCGCATTCTCCGTGGCAGGCAGATAAAAGAGGGATAGACTCTACCGCCATGGTAAGCAACGATTCGGCGGCACATCTGACAACCGAGCCCTGTCTCCTCTGGGTGCCAGTTCCTGATCCTGCCTGCGGCGAGGCCCTGGCCCGCCGCCTGCTGGATCGCCATCTGGCGGCCTGCGTCAATATGCTGCCGGCGATGCGCAGTTTCTACCGTTGGCAGGGCGAAGTGGCTGCTGATGACGAGGCAGTGCTGGTGGTAAAAACCAGCCAGGCCATGGCGGCTGCCGCCACCGCCTGCCTAGTGGAAGCCCATCCCTACGAATTGCCCTGCGTGCTCCAATTGCCGGTGGCCGGCGGTTACCAGCCCTTTGTCCAGTGGCTTTGTGCCGAGGCAGCAGGCCCGCAGGCTGAGGGTGCTTAAGCCATGCGGCGATTGATCATTGCCGCGGTGATACTCATGCTGCTGGCGGTTATTCTTGGCCTGACCGGGGCGCTGGTTGGTTTGTGGTCACCCTTTGCCCAGTATGCCGATCGCTGGCGCGCGGGCTTCCATGGCCTGGGCACTGAGGACATAAGCGATCAGCAGCGCGAAGTCGATGATCAGGTGCGGCGCCTGCAGGCTGAAAATAACCAACTGCGCCAGCGCCTGCGCGAATACCAAAGTATGGATTCAGAGATTGGAACCCGCATTTTCCCCGAACAGCTCTTGCGGGCGCGGGTGGTGGCCCGTTCGGCAGAGCACGGCCGGCACTTCCTTGAAATTGATCGTGGTGCCTTGCAGGGAGTGCATGTTGGTGATCCGGTGGTGGTTGGCTGGACCTTAGTTGGCGTAGTGCGTGGGGAGCGGGCGAATCGTTCCCTGGTGCAGCTCCTTAGCGATACTGAATCGCGGATTGCGGTGTCGCTCTTCGACCCGGCCAGCCTCAAGGGGAATGACGAGGCGGCGCCCCTTCTGCCGGTGGCCCAGGGGGTAATCGCCGGCACCGGTGATCGTCATGGCCTGCGCGTGGTCCACGTGGAAGCCCGCTCGGGAATACAGATTCGCACCGGCCTGCAGGTGCTGACCTCCGGCCTGGATGAGCGCATCCCCTTCGGTCTCATTATTGGCGAAGTGGTGGAGGCCCGTCCGCGCGCTGATTCGGATCTTTGGGATATTGAAGTGGCCCCCGCGCGCCCCTGGGGCTCTTATCCTACGGTGGTGGCCCTGCGTCGCCTCGAAGCCCTCTCTCAGGTCCCCTAGTGTCCTGTCGATTAAGTTCCTTGAAGAATTCGCTGCGCAGCAGGTGCCCGGCACCGCAAAGATCGCTGATCACTATTTTGTGGACGGGACGCTAGATCAAGCTGCGCCCAGCGATTACCGGCCTGCGCCCATCTCCAGGACAGCCTCCTTGCTCTCGCCGGATCCCTGCCTTGTGCAATCCTGGCCCGGCTTGTACATGGCATCGCCGGCTACGCCCATACACTTCTCCGCCCTTGGACGTCCCTGCTCCATGGGGCAGCTCTGTCTGAGCCTGACGCCATCTTTTCTATCCTTTATCGACCTCGAGTAATGGGAGTCTCCTCATGAGTGTACGCAAAGTTGCCATGCTAACCGCTGGCGGATTGGCCCCTTGCCTATCGTCCGCCGTTGGCGGTCTCATCGAACGTTATACCGAAATAAACCCCGAGATTGAGCTGATTGCCTATGTTAGTGGCTATCAAGGCCTTTTGCGTGGCGAATCCATCGTTATTGATGCCGAGATTCGTGCCCGCGCCGGCATCCTTCATCGCTACGGTGGGAGCCCCATCGGCAATAGCCGAGTCAAGCTCACCAATGTCAAGGACTGCGTGAAGCGCGGGCTGGTGAAAGAGGGGGAGAATCCCTTAGAGGTGGCGGCTCATCAATTGACCAAGGATGGGGTTGACGTGCTGCACACCATCGGCGGCGATGATACCAATACCACGGCCGCCGATCTCGCAGCCTATCTTAAGCAAGAGGGCTATAATCTGACGGTAGTGGGCTTACCCAAGACTATCGATAACGATGTGGTGCCGATCCGGCAAAGTCTTGGCGCCTGGACGGCGGCCGAAGAGGGCGCGAAGTTTTTCGCTAATATTGTCGCCGAACACAGCGCCAACCCTCGCATGCTCATTATTCATGAGGTGATGGGCCGCAATTGCGGCTGGCTCACCGCCGCCACCGCCGCCCATTATCGCAATGAGATCCTGGGTCGCCGCGGATTAGTTCCGGGAATTGGTCTGAGTCGTGAGCGGCTGGATATCCATGGCATTTTCATCCCCGAGCTGGCCATTGATATCGAGGCCGAGGCCAAGCGCCTGCGTGCAGTGATGGACCAGCACGACTGCGTGAACCTCTTTATTTCCGAGGGTGCCGGGGTTGCCGATATTGTGAAGGAAATGGAAGCCAAGGGCAATGAAGTTCCCCGCGATGCCTTCGGTCATGTCCGTCTAGATGCGGTAAACCCTGGGGCTTGGTTTGGTAAGCAATTTGCCGCCATGCTAGGGGCTGAGAAGGTGATGGTGCAGAAGAGCGGCTATTATGGCCGGGCCGCCGCCGCCAATGCCGAGGACCTGCGGTTGATTAAGAGCTGTACCGATCTTGCCGTTGAGTGCGCCCTGCGCCGCGAAGGCGGTGTCATTGGCCACGATGAAGAGCGCAATTTGGTGCTACGGGCCATCGAATTCGAGCGCATCAAGGGTCATAAGGCTTTTGACGCATCGGTATCCTGGTATAAGGACTTGCTGCGCGCCATTGGTCAAGCCTAAATCTCAGTCAATTTCAGTATGCTGTCTGCTTTGCCTCGCGCCCCCGGCGCGGGGCTTTTTTATGTGCGGCGACAGCGGTACCACCACCCAGGGCCACCATCGATTACCCTGAATCATGTGCCGTGTTTTACCAAACCACACGTTTTTGTTTTAGCGGCAGTGCACTAAGGATTCGTAATCAAGTGCTGTGTCTTGTTTGGCAAGCATGTCGTGCGATACGCTTAGGATTATGCAAGGAAGCTCCTTGTCTATGTGGCAGTTGGCCATAGGCTGAGGATGTTCGAGTGGTGAGCCCAAGGGCTGAACCGTTTTCCGGGCGTGCCGTTCCTGATCGTGTGATAAGGAAGCTGGGCGCTTTGCCTCCTGCATAAGGTAGACCCATCTATGGACAGTTTTCTCAAGAGTTTGGACAGTGGTCGTCCGCGCATTATGATGATTTCCACCCACGGCTATGTCGCTGCAAACCCGCCTTTGGGCGCGGCTGATACGGGTGGACAAGTGGTCTACGTCCTTGAACTCTCGAAGAAATTGGCCGACCTCGGTTATGAGGTGGACATCTGGACTCGGCAATTCGAAGATCAGCCGGCCTTCGATGAAATGGATGAACATGTACGCGTAGTGCGTGTGCCCTGCGGCGGTAAGGATTTCATCCCCAAGGAATATCTTTATAAAAAACTGCCGGAATGGGGCGAAAATGCCCATCGCTTGATCGTCAAGCACGGCCTAAAATACCAGTTTATTAATAGCCATTACTGGGATGCCGGCATGGCCGGGCAGCACATGTCCGAAGTGCTCGGTGTCCCCCATGTGCATACCCCGCACAGCCTTGGCTTGTGGAAAGAGCGGCAGATGCATCAGGACTTCCCCGGTGAGGAAGAAGCCTTTGAAAAACAGTATAATTTTAAGCGCCGCGTGCATCACGAGCACAACCTTTTCCGCGAGTCGGACCTGGTGATCTCGACCACTCCGGTGCAGACTGACATGTTGGTGTCTGACTATGATCTGCCTGCTAAAAAGGTGAAGATGATCCCCCCCGGATATGACGATAACCGCTTCTTTGCGGTGTCTGATGCATCGCGGCAAAGTATTCGGCAGCGTTTTGGTTTCTCTGGCAGGGTCGTTTTGGCCTTGGGGCGCTTGGCGGAAAACAAGGGCTATGATCTCTTGGTGGATGCCTTCCCCCTGGTTCTTCAGCGCGAGCCCGAGGCGGTCCTCCATCTCGCTGTTGGCGGCGATAATATGGGAGAAAACGAGCAGTTAATTTACGACGACCTCAAGCGGCGGGTCAAAGAATATGGCATCGAAGACAAGGTGGTATTTGGCGGCTATGTTTCCGATGATGACCTTCCTGACATTTACCGCGCCGCCGACTGCTTCGTGCTATGTTCACGCTATGAACCATTCGGCATGACAGCGATCGAGGCGATGGCCTCCGGAACCCCGACCATTGTTACTTGCCACGGTGGCCTCTGGCGTGCCACGACTTACGGGCGTCATGCACTAATTGCGGACCCCTTCGACCGCGAAGATCTTGGACTAACGATCACCAAGGTATTTAAATATCCGCTCATGGGACGCCGTTTATCGACCATGGGCGCCCATCGCGCCCGCTCGCTGTTTACCTGGACGGGTATCGCCCAGCAAGTCCTGCGGGCCGTTGAAGCCCGCTCGACAAAGCCCTTTTCGGTGCTGGATGATGCTTGGGATGAACCTTGGAACGAGGGTGACTAAGCGCCGCTTTAAGCCCGGTTTCCCTTCTCTTCTGTTCCAATCCCTCGAATTTGTAGTGAGCACCAGCCCATGACGCCCGCCTCGGTAAAGTCAGCCAGTCGTATACGCCTTTTTGCCAGTGATCTTGATGGCACCTTACTTGGTAATCCCGAAGCGACTGCCCGTTTCGCCGCCGAATGGGAGGCCCTTGAGCCGGCTAAACGCCCGCTATTGGTCTACAATAGTGGGCGCTTAGTTGAAGAGGTGGTGCGGGTCATCAGCGAACAGGGGCTGCCCGAGCCCGATTATATTATCGGCGGTGTCGGCACCGAGATGGTTGACCATCGCGCCAAGCGCGTATTGGCCGACTACCAGCGGGATCAATTTGGCGATTGGGATGCACGCACCGTTGATCTGTATATGGCTGGCGTGCATGAGGCGATGCGCCAGCCAGAACGTTTCCAAACGGCGTTTAAATCATCCTGGTATCTGCACGGGGCTGAACGACGAGTGATTAAGCGTATTGCCGCAGAGCTGAAGGCCATGGGCTTACAGGTCTCGGTGGTTTACTCCTCGAATCGGGATCTCGACATACTTCCCAAGCAGGCGAGTAAGGGTAATGCGCTGAAGTGGCTTTTGGCGCATTTAAAGGTGCCGGCGAGTCGGGTGGTGGTGAGCGGTGATAGCGCCGGCGATGCAAGCATGTACTTACTGCGTGGTGTACGTGGTATCTTGGTGGAAAACGCGCAGCCAGAATTGGTAGAGCGCTGTGTGAAA
>REDX01000260.1 GCA_007695355.1 Planctomycetota bacterium | reverse complement strand
ATGTGATGGCAATAGAAAGGCCATTCGTATGCTATGAACGTGGCGGCACCTTGGCGGCCCGCATGAAAACTCGGTCAACGGAGAGCGGGCCTCAGATTTCACACCTCTACACGGCCTCGGCAGGATGGTGGTGAGGGATGCGGGCTAGCCACTGACCCTACCCAGTCAACTATTACTATAGTCTAGGTGGGTTTATAGAGGTGCCCTTATGCTAATGCTCCGCGGTGCCACTTCGGCGCGCTTGGGCAGGCTGAGGCGCAAAATGCCGTCCTCCAGCTTGGCGCTAATGTGACCCTGATCGATCTCCTCATTCAGGCTAAAACTGCGGCGATAGCGGCAGTTCCCGAATTCCCGGTGCACGCTGCTGGCCTGCTGCGGGCTCTTGATCTGATCATGGGCCTCGATCACCAGCAGCGACTTTTCGCTGGTAATGCGAATATCCTCGCGACGCACGCCGGGGAGAGCAAGGTGCACTTCATAGCGATCATCGTAGCGCAAGACATCGGCGGCTGGGGTCACCGGCGGCATGCTTTGCGGATCCTGGCCCTCGCTGGTGCTGACAGGACGACGGGCCGGTCGGAAGGTGCTCAGGTGAAACATGATGGGTCTCCTTTATGGGATAGGCGTTGAAGAAAGGGGGGGTGAAGATTTAGCCGATGGCGATGCGACGGGGCTGTTCGCTCTTCGGCTTGGCTACGGCAATGGTGAGAATGCCATCTTCGTGCCGCGCCTCGGTGCGCTCGCCATCGATGGTGAAGGGCAGTCGGATCTGCCGCTCAAAGCCATCGCGCCGAATCTCCGACCGCAGTACCGCTTCCTGACTGGGCTGCGTCTTGCTGCCCTTGGCGCGGATAACGATCTGGTCTTGATCCACATCCAAATGCAACTCGTCCTTGGCATAGCCGGGCACAGCAATCTGGATCACCGCCCCCTGCTCATGGTGATAGACATTGAGATCGGGTTCAGATTGATGATCGAAGAGCTGCTGGACCTCCTCCACCAGACGGGCGAGATCAGAAAAGCCGCGCAGGGACTCGCTGGCGCGGCCAAGGTCAAAGAGAGGATGAAGCATGGTATGGGCCTCCTGCTGGGCTAAGGGTGTATGAATGTCTGGCCGAATGGGCCGTTTCTCGGTCAAAGCATAGCAGGGACTGTGCCAATATGTGTCGAAAGGCGGCGTTTTTGCGTAAATCCGTATAATTTCGACAGATAAGCTTTTGGCGCTGCCCCATATGAGCTGTCGTGACACTAAACACGTTCATAATGACATAAATTTTTGAACTAATGAATCAAAAAGACGCATATATGCCCGTATTGGGAGGCTACAGGGGCCCTTAGTCCAATCGTACCCCTTTCCCGCGCCAAGCCGGGCCAAAGCAATTGCATCGATTGCCGCATGGGTTCCTCCTGGCCCGGTAGTTTTGCGACATGGGTCTCCGATCTTGTGGAGATCCAGGAAATAGTCCTAGATTTACACAAGGCCCTTAGCCTGGACGAAGCTACGGGCTGCGGCGCGAGTTATCGTTTCTTCCCGGTCAAAGACCGGTTTCTCCGAACCGGGACTTTAAGTGCGAGCTGGCTGGGTGTGATGCAGGGCCTCCGCCCTGTGATCGCGGACCTCCGTGCACCTGCCAAAATCACCCATAACGCGGGGTTTTAGCGGCAGAAGCCTATCACGCCCAGCGGGTCTACTCCATTCTCGCGCAATCTGGCCCTGTCTGACCGCGGTGTCATACCTCCCATTGCCTTGACCGGTGCTGGCCAAGACTCGCCACTTGCTCGGGTTGGAATGATGGGCCGGCTGGGGAGGGGGGGAGCTATGGTGGAACTCAATCGTATCTATACCAAGGTGGGTGATGGCGGTCGTACCCGCTTGGCCGATGGCAGCGAGGTGGCGAAGTCCCATCCGCGGGTGGCGGCCTATGGCAGCGTTGATGAGGCTAATGCGCAGCTGGGCCTGGTTGCTCTGGAGCCGCTGCCGGCGGGAATGGGGGAGGAGCTGGCGCGGGTGCAAAACGATTGTTTTGATCTGGGTTCTGACCTTGCCACCCCCAGCGGTGGGCCCTGGGAGGAGCGAATTCCGCGCATCAGCCCGGGTCAGGTGGCCCGTTTGGAGGGGCAGATCGATGCCGCCACCGCCGTTTTGGAGCCCCTGCGCTCGTTTATTCTGCCCGGCGGCTGCCGCGCTGCGGCCCTTCTGCATGTGGCGCGGACGGTGGTGCGGCGCTCAGAGCGCGAGGCCTGGCTGGCCCACAGCCTGGAGCTGGCCGAAGGGGTGCCGGGGCTCAACCCCCAGGCCCTCTGCTATCTCAATCGCCTGTCCGACCTCTGTTTTGTCTGGGCGCGCTTGGCCAATGACCAGGGCCGCGCCGATGTTCTCTGGCAGCCGGGGGCTCACCGATGAGCGCCGGCCAGGCCTGGCGACGCTTGCGCTCCGATGATACCCGTTTGGCCTGGTGGTCGCCGCGGCCGCCGCGGCCGGATCCCTTGGGACGGCGCTGCGAGCGATTTTCTCCCGTCGCCCAGCAATTATTACAAGGGCAGATTGGGCCCCTGGCCAATATTCGCTCCGCCGCCGGCTGCGCCCTCTGCCTGCGCAGCGATAGCCCGGCGCTGATTCTGCATCTTGCCCGTCTGCGCCATCATCAGCCGGTGCCGCAGCAGATTGCCCTGCAGTGGCGCTGCGGCCCCGATGGGCCCTGGCATACGGTGAGCAGCGCCGATCTGCGGGAGCGGGAGGGGGCGGTTGACCTCTGGCTGCCCACCGGCCTGGCGGCCGGTCAGCTGGCAGAGATGTGGCTGTGGCTACCGAATATTAGTACCTGCCTGGTGGCTGGGATCAGTGTCGTGGAAACCGCGGAGGTGGCCCCGCTAACCTTGCCGAAGCCGCGCTGGCTGGCGATTGGGGATAGCCTCACCCAGGGCTTTAATGCCGCCTGCCCGACCACCACCTGGGTGCACCGTCTGGCCATGGGGATGGAGATGCCGGTGTGGAATCTGGGGGTTGGTGGGCTACGCATCGAAGCAGAGCTTTTTGCCGAGCCGCTGGCGGCCCAGGACTGGGATTTGGTGACCGTCGCCCTCGGTTCAAACCATGCCTGGCGAGCCGGTGACGCCGATCCTGATGTGGTGGCAGGGCGGGCCCGAGAGCTCTGCGATCTGGCGCTGGCGGCGTCGGCCCGGCGCTTGGTTTGGATATTACCGCCTTGGAAGCCCTGCGAGGAGGGCTTGGGACCCCCGGAATTTTTCGGTGTGCCCTTGGATCGCTCGGCTGGCCAGCGGGCTGAAACCGTGCGCCGGGTGCTCTCCCAGGTGCTGTCCGACTACGCCGGTCGCATTGAGGTAGTTGCCGACTGTATGCCCCACGATCATCGGCTTTTAGCCGATGGCTTGCACCCCCAGGCCCTGGGCATGGCGCGCTACGCCGAGCGGGTGGCCCGGGCTTTGGCGGAGCAGGGGATGGCGGAAGCAGAAAAGCACTTGCGCTCTGAAAAGCTCCACTAGCATCCCGCCCTCCAAGCTTGACGTACGGGCCACACCAGGATCCGGACCTCTCAGCACAGCCGGCAGCGGGCCCGACCCCCCGCTACCGGATCCAGCTTGTCACGCTGGACAGGGAAGCGATCGCCGCGCCCAGGGCTGCCATGAATCTCCAATGCCCTTTGCGGGCTGCGGAATCACAGGCAGAGGAAGGCCCAGCGATCTCACCCGTTCGGGGACCTATCCGCTGGCCCGCTTGCCGGGCATCATCACTGGGCAACCGGGGATGGCGGTCCTTCGGGACTCAGGGGATCTGCGCCTGACGGGGACAGCAAAGCCCTGAATAAACTGATTATCGGGTCATGGTACAGCTTGCCACATGCCTTTGTCCTACGGGCTCAAGGGTTGCGCCGCTCACCCAGTGGCGCCCATGCGGGGCTGCCTATTGCTGTCGCCTGACGGTAATAGGGGGTGCGGGCACCACACGGTGTCTGATCTGTGCGTTAAGGAGTTCGCTGTGAGCGAGAAGATTAAGATCCGCCTCGAGGCCTACGATCACCGCATCCTCGACAAGGCTGTCCAGGATATTGTCGACACGGCCAAGCGTACCGGCGCCAAGGTGGCGGGGCCCATCCCCATCCCCACCCGCGTTGAAAAGTTTACCGTGCTGCGCTCTCCGCACGTGGACAAGAAGTCCCGCGAGCAGTTCGAGATTCGCACCCACAAGCGGATGATTGAGATTCTTGATCCCACCGCCAAGACCAACGAATTGTTTTCCAAGGTCGACGTCCCGGCTGGTGTCGACATCACCATCCGTCAAACCGTGCGTTGATGCCCGAAGCCTTGGAGGAGTAAACCGATGCCAGCAATCTATGGTACTAAAGTCGGCATGACCCGCGTCTACGACGGCGATATCGCCACCCCGGTGACCGTCATCCGCGTCATTCCCAATGAAGTGGTCGAAGTGAAGACCGCCGATAAGCATGGCTACGCTGCGCTGAAGGTGGCCTGCGGCGATCGTCGTAAGAAGGCCAAGGGTAAGCCGGTTGCCGGCGAATACACCAAAGCCGACATCGCCCCCCGTCAATTTCTGCGTGAGATCCCTGTGGTCGACGGTGCCGAAGTTGGCGCCAAGGTGGGTGTGGATCAATTTGATCAGGCTCGCCTGGTTGACGTCACGGCGGTGTCGAAGGGCAAGGGCTTTGCTGGTGTAATGAAGCGCCATAATTTCTCTGGCCATCGCGCCACCCACGGCACCCAGAAGCATCGTGGCCCTGGTGCCATCGGTTGCCGCATGGACCCGGGCAAGGTTTTCAAGAATAAGAAGATGGCCGGTCACATGGGC
>REDX01000258.1 GCA_007695355.1 Planctomycetota bacterium | reverse complement strand
TGGCGCCCGCTGGGGGTTTCGCCATCGGCTCGGGTCCGCGGTGCGGTGCCCAAAAATGCGGGATTGTGATGCATCATCAGCGCATCATTAGCAAGCGATATGCGAGTACCGCCCATACCCAATGAACGCGGGCCATCAGGGCCAAACTCCACCGCTGGGGCTAACGAAAGGGTAGCGGGAAAAATCACCGCAATGCTAATACTTGGCACGAGACGCATATATATCTCCCGGTTCGTAAACTCGTTATTCTCAGAGCTCACAGAATATCTCCCCATTAATTACCCACTTCCCCTTACTGTCAACCGAAAATGATAGCGCTGAAACGTCTGACGCTCCAAAGCGCAGCAGCCCTAAGCCCAGGATAAGTCCAGGACACTCGCCCAGGGCATCCGCCCAAGGCAGACCCAGACAGGTTGGAACCGCAGAGGGCAATGAGAGGACTTGCCTCGACCATACTGGGGTGTGGCCAAAGCTTACCCCTGGGGTCCCGGCATTCCCCTCCACCAGCCACAAACACTGCAGGTGGAGTGTTTTGTCGAAAGGCATCGTGCGCCAGTAAGAGATGGCACTTCTTCTTTGAGGTAAGCTTTGCACGGCCCCCATCGATAATGCCAACGAATCCTTGCGTTTATCGCCTCGCTTCTATCCTCCACTGCCTTCTATCAATTACGCTAAAGAAAGGGGATTGAGCAATGACTCTCACCCGTCTTATGGTCGCTGCGCTAGTATTGGGCGGAGCCCTGGCCGCCTCGCCCATGCCGTCACTGGGCGCCGCCGAGGAAGAGCCCATGCTGCATGCCAGCCTTCCCGATTTCCAGATCACCCGCGCCCGCCTCGAGCAGGGGCTGTGGGGTAAATTATGGAGATCCGATGCTCTGGCTTCCCTACGCGAAGAGCTGTCCCAAGAATTCACCCAGATGGCCGAAGAGGAATTCGATCCCCGGGCGATCTATACCGGCCTTGGTGGTGGGCGCCTGATTTTACATGGCCTTGACGATCATCCGATGATGAACCCGCGTTTTGCCCTGCGCGTGGACTTCGGCACGGCGATGAATGCATTGTGGCAATTCATGGGTAGGGAGTTTGACCCCGCTCCCCTCATCCATGGTGCCGAAGCGGCCCTGACTGAGCCTGATGGTGAAGTGCTCTATTTGCGCCATGGTCAGCAGCTGTCGATTCTCCGCCAGGGTATTGGGATCATTGAATCGCTGGCTCCAGCCGAAGGCGCTGCCGACCATGACTTGATTATCCACATTAATCCGCAGCTGCTTCTCAATTTCATTCCCAAAGATGAGCTGGAAGACGAGCAGGTTCAACAGCTGAAAAAGGTCCTCGATCTGAGCGATAAAATGGTGTGGACCCTGCGCCTACTTGATGACGGCGTCAGCGAGCGTTTGGTAACCCATGTGCAGCCGGGTACGATGTCGGGAATCTCGGTTCCCGAGGTGGATTTTGCGGCGGTGGACCGCTTGCCGGCGGAAAGCCTCATGCTCTTGGCCTTCGCCTGGAATACATCCGCCTACAAGGATACGTCGTGGTATCTCACGCGGGAGGAATTCGAGCGAAGCACGGACCTCGCGGATTTTGGTCTCGGCTTTTTACAGCCCCTGATTAGCCCGATTAGTGACCTCTACTACGCCATCGAAGGAACGGTGGTGGTCGCGGTGCTGCCCGGCGAGCCCCTTCCCGCCATCGCCCTGCAGTTGCCGATCAATGACCAGAGCCAGGCGGCCGTCGCCCAATTGCTAGCGCCCCTGGCCCAAGAGCTGCCCGAGGTGGGCAGCCAGATTCAGATCGACGCCCTGCCGGGGATGCCCATCTTCCTCGCCCGCAGCCAAGCAGCCCTCTTCATCACCAGCCATCCTACCGCCGCCCAATCCTGGCTCGCGGGCGAAGGCGGAGCCCTTAACGCTACCGCCGCCAAGGCCGCCACCGCCGCCCAGCGGGACGGAGCAGCGATCAATGCCTGGGGCTTCAGCGATACTCCACGACTGCTGCAAACGGCACAAAACCTGCTGCCCCTCGCCGGCATGTGGCTTGGCGGAGGAGGCGAAGAGATGGCGCAGCTGCAAACCTCCCTTGAGCTTATCGGCCAGGAAGTGGGCACCGGCTTTCTGCTAATCGACACCCTCGGCGACGAGAGCCGCGCCGAGCTCAAGAGCATGTCCGGCACCCTATCCGGATTTTTCCTATTTGGCTGGTATGCCTTTGCGACCACCTTCTCCAGCTCCATGCCAGCGGACTTCGATAATATCGATGATTGGGAGGAATGGGAAGACTGATAGGGTAGTCCAAGCAGTCCCCCCGGCGAAAACCGGGGGCGCTAAGCAATTGACTTTCGCCCTTGGCTTCCCGCCATCGCGGGAATGAAAAAAAAATCGGGGCGCCAACCAGAAACTGGTGGGCGCCCCGAAGCATTGGGTTCAGCCGGAGGGCTGGGATCCTAGCCCTTCTTGGCGATCTTTTCCAACATGCTATTGGGCACCGGCTTGTATTCGGCGGGTTCCATCGAGAAGGCAGCACGACCTTGGCTTAAGCTGCGCAGCTCGGTGGTGTAGCCAAACATTTCCGACAACGGCACCTCACCACGCACCACGGTGGTACCGGGCCGGGCGAGGGTTTCGGTGATGATCGCTCGCTTGGAATTCAAGCTGCCAATAACCGAACCGGTGAAGTCTTCAGGGGTCTCCGCTTCAACCTTCATCCACGGCTCAAGTACCTGCACCCCCAGATCGGGGAAGGCATTGCGCATGGCCAAGGCGCCGGCAGCACGGAAGGCCATTTCCGAGGAGTCCACCGCGTGGATGCTGCCGTCGATCAAGGTGACGTGCACATTGATCACCGGGTAACCGGCGACAAAGCCGCGCGCCAACTCTTGCTTAATGCCCATTTCGATGGCTGGGAAGTATTCCTTGGGCACCACGCCACCCTTAATGGTGGAGGCGAACAAGAAATCCTTACCCGTGGCCTTCACCTCATCGGGGGTCATGGGACGGATAATCACCGTGCAATCGCCGTACTGACCGGAACCGCCGGTTTGCTTGACGTGCTTACCACGGACCTGGACCTGCTTGCTAATGGCTTCGCGGTAGCTCACCCGGGGCTTGCCGACGTGGGCTTCCACCTTGAAGTCATCAAGCATGCGGTGCTGCAGCACTTCCAAGTGCAACTCGCCCATGCCGGCGATGATCAGCTGTCCGGTCTCGGGATCGGTCCAGCGCTTGAAGGTGGGATCTTCGCGCTCCATCTTGGCCAGGGCATTGGCCAGCTTTTCTTTGTCGGCGTTGGAGGCAGGCTCAATCGCCATGGAGATCACCGGCTCGGCGAAGGAAATGCCCTCAAGGATGCCTTGGTTGCCTTCCTGAGTTAGGGTTTCACCGGTTGCAGCAAACTTGAGGCCGATAATAGCGCAAATGTCGCCAGCACTCACGTCCTCAATGGCGGTTTGTGCCATGGCGTGGAGTTTCACCAAGCGGGAGGCGCGCTCTTTCTTCTGCTGGTTGGGGCAGAACAGCTGATCGCCGGTCTTGATGGTGCCCTGATAAACGCGCACGAAGCTCAGCTCACCATGGGGCGTGGTCATCACCTTGAAGACCAGCGCGCGCAGGGGTGCAGTGGGATCAGGCTTGGTGGGAATGGGGTTTTCGTGGGTGAGATCTTCCACCGCGAACTGGTTCATATTGTGCACCGACTCGGGATCGGGCAGGAAGTCGACCACCGCATCCAGCATCAGCTGAACACCGATGTTTTTGAGGGCGGAGCCAGTAAGCACCGGCTGGAACAGATAATTTTCAACGCCGGACTTAATGCCCTGCATGATTTCCTCGAGGGTGAGGTCACCGTTCTCGAGATACTTCTCCATCAGGCCTTCGTCTTCTTGGGCGATGGCTTCGATCATCTCGGTGCGCAGCTCTTGGAAGCGCTCTTCCTCTTCGGCTGGAATCGGGTGCTCAACCTGCTCTTCACCATTCTTGCCTTCGAAGGTGACATAGCGGCCGCGCACGAGGTCGATGAGACCCTTAAGGTCGTCGCCAGCGCCAACGGGATAAACGATGGGCACCGGGTTGCCATGGAGGCGCGTACGCACCTGGTCGACCACCGAGAAGTAGTCAGCACCGGTGCGGTCCATCTTATTGACGAACACCAAGCGGGGCACCTTGTACTTGTCAGCCTGGCGCCACACGGTTTCCGACTGAGCCTGCACGCCACCCACGGCACAGAACACCACCACCGCACCATCAAGCACGCGGCAGGAACGTTCGACCTCAGCGGTGAAGTCCACGTGGCCTGGGGTGTCGATGAGGTTGAGGAAGTGGCCGCGCCATTCCACCGAAGTGGCGGCGGCGGTAATGGTAATGCCGCGCTCCTGCTCTTCCTTCATCCAGTCCATGGTGGCGGCACCTTCGTGCACTTCACCGATCTTATGGTTCTTGCCGGTGAAATAGAGCACGCGCTCGGAGACCGTAGTCTTGCCCGAGTCGATGTGGGCGATGATGCCGAAATTGCGCATCTTCTTAATGGGGATGGAAGGCATGAACGGACTCCGGTTTGCTGGCCGCCCCAAAGGGGAGCGGCCGGGGAAAAGGGTATATGGATGCTCACAAGGGTGGACAGCAGAGCTCCACCACGCCCGGCGGACACCCCACTAGGCAGGGTTCCGCCAGCCAACGGGGGGCATGATGGGGCCGCCCCAGTCGGTGAGGAAGGGGGCAATATGGGGCACGGCGGCCGCTGGCAAGCCCTTTGCAGGCCAGCCCCCCAGGGCGGCGCATCTATGGGCTGGGTGTCAAGTACCAAAGCTGTGTCGGTTTCTAAAAGAGCACAAAGCCCCCTACCCCCACAACTCTGCTGGACGTTTAGCAGAGCCCTGGGGAGCTCGAGGGGCAAA
>REDX01000211.1 GCA_007695355.1 Planctomycetota bacterium | reverse complement strand
AGCGACTCTTGAAGGCGCGTCTATTTGGTGGCCCCCTGGCATCCATCCATTTTTGGCTTTGGCAATTTATTATCCTGCTTGCCGCCATAACGCTTCCGATGGGGTTTACTTCCAGCAAAGAATACGCGGAATTGGAGTGGCCCATTGATATTCTCATCACCGTCGCATGGGTGATGTTCGCGGTGGTGGTTTTCGGCACCATTTATCGTCGTCGGGAGCGGCATCTCTATGTCGCTATTTGGTTTTATATCGCCACCATTATTGGCGTTGCAGTCCTGCATATCGTCAACTCATTCGCGATTCCGGCTGGAATGTGGAAGAGCTACAGCCTTTATGCAGGCACTCAGGATGCCTTAGTTCAATGGTGGTATGGACACAATGCGGTGGCTTTCGTGCTTACCACGCCCATCCTTGGCCTCATGTATTACTTCTTGCCGAAGGCTGCCAATCGGCCGATCTACAGTTACCGCCTCTCGATTATCCATTACTGGTCGCTGATCTTTATTTATCTCTGGGCTGGCCCTCACCATTTGCTGCACACCAGTCTGCCGCAGTGGGCGCAAACCCTGGGGGTAACCTTTTCGATTATGCTCTGGGCGCCGTCCTGGGGCGGTATGCTCAATGGCTTGCTGACTCTGCGCGGCGCCTGGGACTCAGTGCGCCGGTCGCCGGTGCTCAAATTCTTTGTGGTTGCCATTACCTTCTATGGCATGGCCACCTTCGAAGGCCCGCTTCTCTCCCTGCGCTCGGTGAATGCCCTCTCCCATAATACGGACTGGACCATCGGCCATGTGCATTCGGGCGCTCTCGGCTGGGTGGGGTTCATGATGTTTGGCATGATCTATTGGCTGATTCCTCGGCTTTATAAGCGTGAACTGTACTCCATCGGTATGGCTAATTTCCATTTCTGGATTGCCACCATGGGGATTGTGGTTTACGCCGTGACCATGTGGATCACAGGCATTATGCAGGGTGCCATGTGGTTCCAATTCGACGATGATGGCTATTTGGTTTACCGCGATTGGATGGAAATTATTGCCGAGTCGATCCCCTATTATTATCTGCGCACTCTGGGTGGGGCGATGTATTTGGTGGGCGCCATTCTCATGGCCTATAATATTCTCATGACCATGCGCCTGGGTAAGATGACCGAAGATAGCGCCGAAGCACCGCCGCTAACCCGGGACGAACCGGCCAGCAAGCTTATCGGCGAGGCCCTTGCCGAGCCCACCAAGACCCGCAAGGTTAGCGCCCTGCATGGCCTCATCGAACGCTGGCCCTTCCCCTTTATGATTTTAACCACGATTACCTTGCTGATCGGTGGGGCGATGGAAATCATACCAAATATGATCCAGGGCTCTTTAAGCCCGCGCATTGCCACCGTGCGTCCATATACACCGCTGGAATTGGTTGGCCGCGACATTTATATTCGTGAGGGCTGCAATACCTGTCATACCCAAATGGTGCGGACCCTGCGCGCCGAAACCGAGCGTTATGGCGATGCCCTTATGGATGTGCCTGCTTACACTCGTGCCGGCGAACATATCTACGATCGCCCATTCCTTTGGGGATCGAAGCGCACCGGCCCGGATCTTGCCCGCGAGGGGGTTCTTCGGCCCGATCCCATGTGGCATTATTTACATATGTGGAATCCGGCGATGACAACCTCGCCGGGCCCATTACCCGAAGAATGGACGGGCTTCCGGGATTTCGCCCGGCGTTCGATTATGCCAACCTACAAAAACCTTTATCGCGACGAAGTTGATTTTGAGGAAATCCGTCGCCGCATGCGGGCCCTGTCAACGCCCCCGCTCGATACCTATACCCAGCGCGAAATCGCTGAAGGCCCCGCGCATGCCGAGGCCCAGGCGCAGGAGATTGCGCGGATGCTACTGGCCGGCAGCGGTCGCTTCCGGACCGAGGAAACAGCCAACAATCCTCGCTTTGATGATCCGCCGGCGCCGGCTGAATTTGAAAATCTGCATCGTCTTGAAATTATCGCCCTTATCGCCTATCTGCGGCGCTTGGGCACGGATATAACGGAGTAGGAGGCTATGAATCATATCACCCTGCTAGCTTCCCGTGGGCTTCCCGATGATGGTGGTAGCGTGCTGCCGATTATCGCCACCCTTCTGTTTGTCGCCCTCTTCGTGGTGATGTTTATCTATGTCGTCACCGATCGGCGGCGCGATCATCATCGGCGCATGGAAGCTTTGATCCTTGATGACGATGCCGAGGACCCCTGGCAATCATCATCGCAATCTCGCCCTAAGGATGACGATCAATGAGCGGCAACGAGGAATCCCAACATCCCCAGATTGATCAGTTCACCGGGGCTGAGCTGCGCGACCATGCCTTTGATGGTATCCAAGAATACGATAATAACTTGCCTTTATGGTGGCAGGCGATCCTTTATTTATCGATTATCTGGGCGATAGGCTATGTCGCCTGGTTTCACTTTGGCCCGGGTAAACTTGGGGAAGAACGCCTATTGGTGCAGCTTGAAGAGGTGGCAGAGCAACGTCGGCAGGCCCTGCTTGAAATGGGTGAGATCAGTGAAGAGATGCTGCGCGCTTTTCTCAGTGATCAGAGTGCGATTGCCCGCGGGCGCGAGCTCTATCACGGGGCTGGGCAATGCGTCTCTTGCCATGGTGCCGACGGGCTTGGAGTAAGTGCCCCCAACCTGCGAGACGATTATTGGAAATACGGATCTAATATGATGGATATTTTCACCACCCTGCAAGAGGGGCGGGCCAATGGTGCGATGCCCCGATTCAATGCGCCGGTCAGTGACATCATCAGTTTGACCGCCTTTTTAGTGCATTGGAATCGTACGGAGAAGGCGCGCGGCGGTGTTCGTATCGAGGGGTCGGTACTCGATCCCATTGACTACTAAAGGGGCATTGGCAATGGCCGGACATATCCTTGAATCAGATGAAAAGGATCATCGTTCGGTTTTAGCCTCGATCGATAAGGAGGGGCGACGCAAGAATTTAATTGTCGCCATCGTTCCTGGATTCTGGCGCCGTTGTCGGGTGGCAGTTGCCCTGGTTTTGATCGCTTTTTATATGGCCGCGCCGTTAATCCATGTCGGCGGCATGCCCATGGTGCGCATCGATATCCCGAACCGGCATTATATATTCATGGGTCATATATTCTGGCCACAGGATTTCTTTTATTTCCTCCTCCTATTTTTAACGGGGATTATTGCCACCGTTGCTTTAGTCTCCCTGCTGGGACGGGTATTCTGCGGTTGGATTTGTCCGCATAATGTCTTTTTGGAAATTATTTACCGGCCCATTGAACGCTTCTTTGAAGGTCCGGCACATCGCCATCGCCTGCGCAATCAGCGCCGAGAGCTGACGACGAGTGAGCGGGCTCGTCGTGTGGGCAAGTGGATTGCTTATGCCCTAGTGTCAGGTGCCCTAGCGAATACGGCCACCGCTCTTTTTGTCGGCACCGACGCCTTTCTCTATGGTCTCATTATTGATCCCATCAGCCATCCAGCGGCCGCAACGTTCTTTGCTTTCGCCTTTGTCATTATCCATGGCAACTTCGTCTGGTTCCGCGAGCAAACCTGCACCATCATCTGCCCTTATGGTCGTTTGCAGTCGGCCCTCTTGGATTCGGAAAGCCTAATTGTTGGTTATGACCCTCGACGGGGTGAGCCCCGAGGCAAGGCGACGGTGGCCACCAATGGCGATTGTATTGACTGCAATCTTTGCGTGGATGTCTGCCCCACGGGTATTGATATCCGTAATGGTACGCAGATGGAGTGCATCCAATGCTCGGCATGTATCGATGCTTGCGATTCGGTAATGCGGAAATTAGAGCGGCCTATTAACCTCATTTCCTACACTTCAGAGAATGCCTTACAGGGGTTGCGCCACCGCTTTTTGCGCCCCCGCACCTTGCTTTATGGTTTTGTTTTATTGCTGCTCGTGAGCCTCACCAGTGTGGCGATCGCTCAGCGCCCGCTCTTTCAGCTTAGCCGCATGCGCGATGCTCCGCCTCTAAGCAGTATCACTACCAGCGATGGGCAAACCTTGGTAACCATGGTGGTTAATGTGGCGATTATTAACAAAACGCCTCATGATGCTTTGGCCTCTTATACCCTGCCCGATAATTCTCAGGCTGAGGTGGTGAGTTTCGGCCCTCAATTGGCCCTACCGGCCAATGCGCGTAGTCTGCATACCTTCCGAATCTTGGTTCCAGCAGAGGCCTTACGGGATCGTGGCTATGAGACTACGATTCGCCTTGAGATCCCCAATTGGGGTCGCCCGCTCCTCATTCCAGTGCGTCTACCGCAACGTCGCCCAGCCTCGGAGTCCCCCATATGAATGCCCCTACGCCGCCGTCACCCCGTCGTGGTTCTTGGAATCTCTGGCCCTTCGTGCCTTTTTTTGTCATTGGTGCTGCGGTGATTCCCAACACCATGAAAATCACCAACGCCCAGCGGCATCGCGCCCATCAAGTAGAGGAACAGCCCTGGGAGGCCTCGCGCTCTTTTGATGAACAGCGGGCTGCCCGTCTCCGTTTTGAAGCATCTGGGATCGAGATGCGGGTGCAGGAAAGCGCCCAACTTTTACTTTTGCGCCTGCGCGGCCCGGCGGGCTTTGATTTTGCTCGGCTCTCTGATTTAGAGGTGGCCTGCTATCGCCCGGATAGCGCTGACCTTGATCAGCAATTGCGTTGGCGTTCAGGGCAGACGGTGCTTGATCTCAGCCACCTTCAGCGGGGCTCTTGGAATCTTACCCTCACCGGCACCCTTGATGGGGCCGATATTCGTCATAGCGTCCGTGTCCATAGTCCCGGCATTGCGGCCGAGACCGAGCCCGCGGACGGGTAAAGAGGGCAAGCGTGGACCATCAGCGTGAAAAAGACCTTGCGGTTGCCGTCGAATGGCTTGGCGATCGGCTGTATGGGGTTTCGTACAAGCCCCATGAGTTAAGCCTCTACGGTGAACGCGTTCACTTTTAT
>REDX01000201.1 GCA_007695355.1 Planctomycetota bacterium | reverse complement strand
GGTCCCGCCCTGGGAACTGCGGCGATTGCCCTGGTCCCGCCGTGGTACCGGACCCTTGGCGCTGGAACCCCAGAGGTAGGGGTCATCGACCACCAGATCCGGGGGCAGTTTGGAGGCGCCATTGGTGACATGGGCCGGAGCAAGTACCGCGGGTACCTGGCCGCCGCCCACCGGTAATTGGTTGCCGAGGCGAATAATCTCCGCCACCCGCCGCCGGAAGACCAGGGGATCCAGGTGCTCCTGGGGCGGCCAAGCGAGGCCATCGGCAACGAAGGGCGGTGGTTGGTAGCGCCGGGCCAGGGCCTTGGCGACGGGGATTTCCGCCACTGGATCCTCGGTTAGGCTGACTCGGATGGTGTCGCCAATGCCGTCTTCAAGCAGAGCGCCAATGCCAGCCGCACCCTTAACCCGGCCGTCAAGACCACCGCCGGCTTCGGTGACGCCGAGATGCAGGGGGTAGGCCTCGCCATGGGCCTCAAGACGGGCGCAAAGAAGGCGATAGGCGGCCACCATAACCTTCGGGTTTGAGCTCTTCATGGAAACGACAAGGCTGCGGAAATCCTCGGCTTCAGCGATATGGATGAATTCCATGGCTGATTCCACCATTCCCGCCGGTGAATCACCGTAGCGGTTCATCACTCGATCAGAGAGGGAGCCGTGGTTGACGCCAATGCGCAGGGCTCGGCCCAATTCTTTAGCCCGCAAAACCAGGGGGCGGAAGCGCTCGGCAACCCGCTCTAGTTCGGCTTGATAATCGGCGTCCGAATATTCGATGATCTTGAAGGCTTTTTTGTCGGCGAAATTACCAGGATTGACCCGCACCTTTTCCACATGCTCAATGGCTTCCATTGCCGCCTTGGGCATGAAGTGAATATCGGCGCAGAGGGGCAGGTCGCGCCATCCGGCGGCATTAAGGCCGGCGCGGATATGGCGCAGGGCTTGGGCGTCCTTAACCCCCGGCGCGGTAATGCGCACAATCTGGCACCCCGCTTCCGCTAATTGGATGCACTGGGCGACGGTGGCATCTACATCCTGGGTGGGGGTGGTACACATGCTTTGCACCACGATCGGAGCGCGGCCGCCAAGGCTTAGGGATCCGACGCGCACCTCGCGCGAGAGGCGCCGGCGCCAGGCGAAACGGTCGCGAACATAGGTGGGGAGGGTGTCCATAGAAAATCCAGGGGTGGGCATTGATGGAATTTTAGGGGGAACGGTGGCGTTTGGAATAGCGTTCAAGGAAGGAGCGCTCGGCCTTGGTTAGGGAGGGGATACCCTGCTCGGAGACCTTGGCCAGCAGGCGATCGAGTTCTGATTGATCAAAGACTTGCTGCTGGGCTTGGCGACGGAGGCGTCGACGCTGCCAGGCCTGGGGCAGCCAGCGCCACATGCGGCCACCGCGCACCGCCACCAGGCCAATGGCGGCACCGATGAGATGGACATCATAGGCGATATATGAACGGCTGCCTTGTTGAATAAAATTGAGGGTATCAAGGCCAACAAAGAGGGCAGCCAATACCCAGGCCGGCATCGGGATCACCAGCATAATCACCCGGGCGGTTGGGGCGATGGCGGCAAAACCCACGATAATCGCATAGACCACCCCTGAAAAGCCGAGGACCGGCGTTCCCATGACCGCAATGTGAAAGCCATTGCCAATGACAGCAACAATGGCGGCGAGGATAAAGAGACCGCGGGTGCCAAAGTGACGTTCAATATGGTTGCCGAAGAAAAAGAGGCCCACCATATTCCAAAACCAGTGCATCACCATCTCGTGGGTCACTGCAGCCGTGAAGAGTCTCCACAGCTGTCCTTCCAGAATCGAGCGATCGGCGACAAAGGCCTGGGCAATCGGGCTTAAGGCGCCACTGCTCGCCGAACCAGTAAACAAAGCGATGAGAAAGATGCTGGTATTGATGGCGACGAGGATGCTTACCCCGGGGCTGAGGTAGCCTCCGGTGCTGCGTTCGATCTGGACAAGCAGATGCTTGAGCTGCATTCCCATTCCCATGGGCGGGGATCTTCGTCGAGGGCATCCATGCGCAAGGTGGTTGTTGGGAGGCCCGATGGGCGGTGTGTCTATAGAGTGTTTGGGCACATGCTGACCCACTATATATAGTGGTTGGAGGCAAGGCGGCGCTAGTGACGGTGGCGTTGCACGGCTAAGTTTCCAGTTGCAAAAGGTTGCAAGTGGTTGCAATCTCAGCCCAGTGGACCACAACCGTGTTTGAACAACTCCAGACCCACCGTCTCTCCCCCAAGAACCAGCTCACCCTTTTGCGGGGTGATCGCGGATTGCATGGGGTAGAGAAAACGAATGTGGTGTGCGCTTTGCCGCACCGCATGCGGATGCGGGATGGAAGTCCTTTGCCGGTGATCCTCCTTCTTACCGAGGACGAGCTACGACTGCGCGAAGAACGCATCCGCGCTCGGGAGGATGTAGACAACCTGACCAAGGAGCGGCGCATTGCCCTGCTCAATGGCCATGTCCGCCTGCTTAACGTTGATGGTCAGCGGCGCATCGTTCTACCGCCGCACTTTGTGAGGCTGCTCCAACTCGACCGCGAGGTTTTCATGTTTGCCAGTAATACCGGGGTCACCATTTGGCGTCCCGAGGACTGGCAGCGCTTCAGTACCGATCAGGCCGATGACGACCTTGATGAAATTATGATCTAGGGGGCTTCGCCCCATCCGAGCGAGGAAAGATGACCGGGTTAACCCCCGTGATTATTCGGTTTCACCGCATGCACCTATCGAGGAGTCCCCTATGCCGCTGACATCTCCTGCTTCTTCGCCCCAAGGCCGCATTTGGCAGCATCTTGATGCTGGTGATGTCTGGCCTGGCGGCGATGCCGCCGATAGCCTAGACCTCGCCCTTGCCGCCATCGAGCGACGCTGTGAGCAGGCCCGCCGGGCCGGCCTGCAGCTGCGTCCTAGTCCCTACCTTGCCTTTCTCATGCGGGCTCGGCAGCAAGCCCAGGCTCAAGCCCAGGCCACTCTCGCTAAGGCCGGCTAAGCCCCATGGCGTCAAGCACCCCTGCCGAATTAGGGCCGCATATCCCGGTCCTCTGCCAGACGGTGGTGCAGCAGCTTGCCCTGGGGCCCGCAGCGCGGGTTTTGGACTGCACCTGCGGCGCTGGCGGACATGCCCGCGCCCTCTTGGCCCAAGTCTCTCAGGTTTGGGGTGTCGACCGTGATCCCCATGCCCGCTCTTTGCTCACACAACAGATGGCCGCCTACGGTGATGACCGCTTCCGCCTGCTTCCGGGGACCTTTGCCGCGGTGGCAGCGGAATTGGTGGCCGCCGGCACCCGCTTTCATGGGGTTCTCGCCGATCTCGGCGTTTCGAGCATGCAGCTCGACGATGAGGAACGCGGCTTTGGGATTCGTTCTGCCGCCGATGCGGATATGCGCATGGGCGATGGCGCGGATCTGGATTGCTTGTCCTTTATCGATGCCACCGCCGAGGATGAACTGGCACGGATCATCCGTGAATACGGGGAAGAGCGCCTGGCCGGCCGGGTTGCCCGGGTGCTCAAAGAGGCCCGTGCCCGTGGTGAGCGCAGCGCTGCCGATCTAGCGGCGGCGGTGCGACGGGTCATCCCCGGGCACCACGGCCGCCATCCGGCCCTGCGCACCTTCCAAGCCCTGCGCATTGCCATCAATGGCGAGTTAGAGCAGCTCCAACGGTTGTTAGAGCTGCTGCCCCAACTCCTCCTGCCCGGCGGCAAGGCGGTGATCATAAGCTTCCATTCGCTGGAAGATCGTCTGGTGAAAGTGGCCTTTCGCGAAGGGCGCCGCGCTGGTGTCTATGACGATATTAGTCGACGGGTGCTTACCGCCGATGCCGACGAACAGGCGGCCAACCGTCGCAGTGCTTCGGCTAAACTGCGTTGGGCCCAGCGGGCCCATTAACAATTTTGCTTCCCCCCTGGCGTTCAGGAAGGACCTACCATGAAAACCCTCTCCCTTACAGCTCGTATCCCGGTCTCTGGCAGCCGTAAGGCGGTTGCGACTAGCTGTTCGCCAGTGGTCTTTGTCTTGCATGGATTACTGGTGCTCACTTGGCTTGGTGGCATCTTGGTGATGGGTCTTGGCGTGGCCACCTTGGGCAATGAGGAGGCGGTGCTTTCCCGTGAACGCGGCAGTGCCCTGCGCGAGCGCCGAGCCCTGATTGAGCGGCAGGATCAATTGCGCGCCCAGCTTGCCACCGAAGCCCGGCGAGATCGTTTGGAAGTTGCCATTCGTAACCTCGCTTTGCCCCTGCAGGCGCCAGCTAACTCAACGCCATCGCAGCCGCGCAGCACCAGAGATGAACGCGCCATTGAACTGGCTCGCAGCCGACAGGGTGATGCGCGGCCGTGAGTTTCATCGGCGACGCCACTCCACGACAGCCCTGGCGCACCGGCATGTTTATGCTGGTGTTCATGGCTTTGTCGGCCTGGGTGGTGTGGCATCTTTATAATCTGCAGGTGGTGCGCTCCCATGATCTTGCCGAGCGTGCCCTGCGGCAGCGCATGCGCACCTTTGTTCTGCCGGCCCAGCGCGGCGCCATCTTTGATGTCCAGGGCCAGCCCTTGGCGCAGTCATTGCCTGGCTGGGACGTCTTTGCTGATCCCTCCTTCATGAATGATCGCTTGCGCGCTACTGTCAAACTGGCTCCCATCCTAGGGGTTGAACGGGGGCATTTGCGCAGTCATTTTGAGTCCGGCAGCAATGGGCGCTTGATCGCTCGTCACGTTGATGAGGCCACCGCCGCGGCGGTGCGCGAACTGCGCTTCCAGGGGGTGTACCTGCGCCGGAGTTATTCGCGCAGTTATCCCGCCGGTGCCCTGGCGCCCCATGTCCTTGGTTTTGTGCTCACCGAGGGCGAGGGTGGCGGTGGCATTGAACGTCGTTTCGATGATCACCTGCGCGGCACTCCCGGTCGCGAAACCATGATGGTGGATGTGCGCGGCCGCCCGCTGATGCATCTTGGCACGCAAACTGCAGAGCCTCGGCCCGGCGGCTCGGTGCACCTCAGCATTCATGCCGCCATTCAGCGGGAAACCGAAACTGCCCTCGCTGCCGCCGTCGAGCATCATCGTCCCCGCTCAGCTTCGGCGGTGGTACTGCGCCCAGAAAGCGGCGAGGTGGTGGCCATGGCCAGTTGGCCAACCTTCGACCCAGCCCAACTCAGCAGCGCCAGCGCCGACGACTTCCGTAATAACGTGCTTGCCTTCGTGTATGAATCGGGCTCGGTGATGAAGCCCTTGATTATGGGGGCAGCGGTGGCCGATGGGCAGACCCGTTGGAGCGATCGGATTTTCTGCGAAAACGGGCGCTGGGTTATTCGTGTGGGCCGTGCCACCCGCACCCTCCACGATCACTCTTTCCGCCGCGGCGGAAATGGCTGGCTGACCATTACCGAAGCCCTTGCCCGCTCCGATAATATAGCCCCGGCCAAACTGGGCTTCCAAATGGGCCCAGAGCGCCTCTATCACTGGATTCGGCAGTTTGGTTTTGGTCAGGCCACGGGTATCGAATTAGCCGGTGAGAACCTTGGCATTGTGCGGCCCAAGGATCGCTGGGATCGCATTAATTCCGCAATCTCCGTATCCATCGGCCACGAATTGGCAGTCACACCCCTGCAGATGGCAGCGGCCCATGCGGCGATTGCCAATCGCGGGCTGTGGAATGCACCGCGCCTAGTCTCACGACTCTCGCGCTTCGATGAGGAGGCCGGCCGCGAGCGCGATGTCGCTTCGGGCATTCGTCGAGAGCAGCGGCGCCTTTTTGCCGAAGCGGACGCCCTGGCCATCCAGGATGCGATGATTTCGGTTATGCGCGAAGGCACCGGCCGCCGAGTGCAGCTCGATGGTTGGTCCTCGGCGGGTAAAACCGGCACCACCCGTAAGTTAATCAATGTCGGCGGACGGATGCAATATTCCGATCAGCATCACATTGGTTCCTTCGTCTCCTGGGCTCCAGCCCGACGGGATCGCAAGCCAGATTTCTTAGTCTTGGTAACCATCGATGAACCAACGAAAAACGGTAGCTATGGCGGCCAAACTGCTGGCCCAGTGGTGAAGCGCATTCTCGAATTCGCCTTGAACGAAGAAGGCGTCCCTCGCGATAGCGAACTGGATGCCCTGCCCTTAGCCCAGCGGGGGGGATTCTGATGGTGGTTTCCCGTCAGCACACCCCACTTTTGCCGCCGGAACTTTTGCGGGTGCCACCGGTTCGTCGCCAGCCCGAAGCAATCCATCAAGGCGAAGCCTTCCTTACTTGGGCCAGCGGTCCGGCTCGTGACGATGCCATACGGATTGCCCTGGCGCGTGGAGCGTCGATGGTCATTTTGGAGGGGACGGCGCCGGCTGCGGGCGTCCTACCGGCAGATCGTCCCTGCCACGTGGTGGAGAATGCCCGCCTTGTCTATGCACTTTTGAGTTGTGCTCAGTATGGTCTGCCGCGCCCGACACCCCTGGTGGGGGTGACTGGCACCGATGGCAAAACCTCGGTAGTACACCTTGCCCAGCACTGCTTTGGCCCCGCCGGGGCCAGGGTTGGCAGTCTCGGCATGGCGGTTGGCAGCAACTGCACTGCCACCGGCCACACCTCGCCGCCGAGCGAGGTGCTGCACGCCTTTCTCGCCGGCCTCGATGAAGACTGCCCGGGGGTGGCCCTGGAGATTAGTTCTCACGCCGCTCATCAATTCCGCTTTGCCGGCCTGCCCCTGCGCGCCCTCGCCTTTACCGGCCTTGGTCGCGATCACTTGGACTACCATGGCAGTATGCGGGCCTACCTGGATGCCAAGTTGATGGCGGTGGATCTTATGGCTCCCGGTGCCTGGCTGGTGGTGAACGCTGACGATGCTCATTCTCCGGATTTTGTCGCCCGCGCTGGCACCCGTCCGGTGGTGGAATTGGGGGTGAAGCGGGGGGAAGCCTTGCTGCGCCAGCGCGAGGGCGGTTGGCTTTTACTTTTCCATGGGCAGATGTTCAATCTTCCACCGCAGCCCCTGCAGGGTCCCTATCAGGCCTGGAATGCCGCCGCCGCAGCCCTTTTGGTGCACGCCTGCGGGGTGCCCCTCGACCAAGCCTTCGCTCGCCTTGAGCAACCCCCCACCATCCCCGGGCGTATGGAGCTTTTGGCCCACGCGCCCGATACGATTGTCGATTACGCCTGTACGCCGCAGGCGGTGGAGCGGGTGCTACGCAGTCTGCGCAGCTTTTATCCAAAGCGCCCCCTGGCGGTGGTCTTTGGCTGCGGTGGCGATCGCGATCCCGGCAAACGGCCGCAGATGGGCGCCGCCGCCCTGGCTGCCGATGTGGTGGTCATTACCAATGATAACCCCCGCAGCGAAGATCCCCTGGCGATTATCGATGACATTCGCGCCGGCATGGGTGCACAGGCCTCGCGAGCCCTGGTCGAAACCGATCGCGGCGCAGCGATTCTGCGTGCTCGCGATCTGGTTGGTGCCGATGGCGTCGTAGCGGTGCTCGGCAAGGGCCACGAAGAGGAACAATTGATCGCTGACCAGCGTCTCGCCTGGAGCGATCGCGATTTTTGTCTCAGTCTCAATTCCGCTCAAGGATCTGATTTATGAACCCCGCGCCCTTTCCCCTCGATGCGGGCACTGCCGAGGCCCTAACCGGTGGCACCTGGCATGGGCGCCCCCGCGAGGTGGTGGTGCGTGGGGCGGCCATTGATTCGCGCCAGGTGCGTCCTGGATGCCTTTTTGCCGCCATTGTTGGGGCGCGCGTCGACGGCCATGATTTCGCTGCCACTGCCGCTGGTGATGGCGCTGCCCTCATTCTCACCAGCCGCTTGGTGGTGGCAGCGGCGCCGGTGCTGGTGGTCGAGGATGTGGCACGCGCCCTCGGCCAATTGGCCGCCGCCTTCCGCCGCCATCACCGTCAGGCCACCTGGATTGCGGTGGCTGGGGCCAATGGCAAAACCACGGTCAAGGAACTATTGGCTGCCGCGGCCAGCGAAGAGGCGCCCACCCACGCCACTGAGGGCAACCGTAATAATCATCTCGGGGTGCCGCTGACGATACTCAATACGCCGGCCCATACACGCTGGTGCGTCATTGAATTGGGCGCCAATAAGGCCGGTGAAATTGCCGAATTGGCGGCCATGGTGCAGCCCGATGTGGCGGTTTGCACCAGTATTGGCCCGGCCCATTTAGAGGGCTATGGGGATCTGCAGGGGGTGGCGCTGGGTGAGAGCGCGGTCTTTGCCGCTGTTCCCCCCGGAGCTCCTTGCCTCTTTGGTCGCAGCGGCCTCGAGGCGGTGTCCCGCGCCGGCGGTGTCGATGCCAGGGAATTAGAAGCCATCGTCCGCAGTCAGGCCGCCGGTCGCAATCTTTTGGTGGTGGGTGGGGAATCCTACCCTATCACCGGAGAAACCCGCCCTGATGGCATTGTGATGAGTTGCGGCGAAGGCCAGGTCCAGCTACCTCTCTTGGGCCACCACAATCTTGCCAACGCCCATCTCGCCTGGCGGGCCGCGGTGGCGGCGGGGGTGATTCCCGAATTGGCCCTGCGCGGTCTACGTCGGGTGGTACCGGTGCCCGGACGGCTGCGCCTGATTCACCTTGGCAATGGTCATCGTCTCTTCGACGACTGCTATAATGCCAATCCCGCCAGTATGAGTGCGGGGCTTCAAGAACTGGCCCGTCAGCCCGGTGCCCGTTTGGCGGTACTGGGGGCGATGGGTGAATTGGGTATGGACGCTCCGCGCATGCACGGCCAACTCGGCGCCGAGGCGGCGCGCCTAGGCCTGCCGATTTTAGTCGTTGGCGGTGATCTCGCCCAGGCCATCGTCGAGGGTTATTGTCAGGCTGGTGGCCGTGATTATCACCTCGAAGCCCAGCACGATGGGGCCATCGCCTTTTTACAAGCACGTTTGCAGGTGGCGGTGACCGCCATCTTGGTGAAGGCCAGCCGCTCCGCCGGCCTTGATCGCATTGTGAGCCACCTCTGTGAACATTATCCTCAATCCGTGGCAGAACAGGCGAATAATGGCGCTTGGGAGCGTTCGCGATGCTGAGTCTGCTGGACTATTTCAGCTCAAGCTTCGGGCCCCTGCGCCTCTTTGGCTATACCTCGTCGCGGGCGGTATTGGCTGCCCTCACCGCCTTTCTCTTGATGATGGTGGTGATGCCGCGCCTAATTCGTTGGCTCAAATACAAAAAATTCGGCGAGCAGGGGGCCAAGGGTGATGGTGCCATTGTCGTTGATACTATGCGTCAGGCCAAGGCCGGCACCCCCACCATGGGTGGGCTGGGGCTTTTGACCTGCGTCATTATAACCGCCATTCTCTGGTGTGATCCCACGGTGGGGAAAACCTGGCTGCTGATCAGCGGCATGGTTGGATACGGTTTCCTTGGTTATCTTGATGATCGAACCAAGGTATTCAAAGGTGCTAAGGGGATGAGCATTCGGGTGAAGTTAGCCCTGCAAATCGCCCTTGGCCTGGGTTTGGGTCTGTGGTTTTGGCATCTTGACGGCGGGCAGGTAGTAAGCGCGGTGCTGACTCGGGTCGACGAAGCTCAGCGCATCCTTGCCCAAGAACCGGTTTTCGGCAGCGCTGTGGGTGGGCGGGTGGTCATCCCTATGCTGCCCCTTGAGTACAGTTTGCCGCTGGGATTAGGGATGGTTGCCTGGGCCATGCTGATGCTTTTTGCCTGCTCGAATGCGGTGAATTTTACCGACGGTATGGATGGTTTGGCGGCGGGAACCATGCTCATTGCGGTCCTCGCCTTTATGGTCATTGCTTATGTCTCCAGCCACTTTATCGCCGCTCACTACCTCAAAATCCCCTATGTCCTGGGTAATCAGGAGGTGGCGGTATTTTGTGCCGCCCTGGCCGGCGGCTGCTTGGGTTTTCTTTGGTTTAACTCTGCCCCTGCCCAGGTCTTTATGGGCGATACTGGCAGTCAGGGCTTAGGTGCCGGTCTGGCTTTAGTCGCCCTTTCTACCAAGCAGGAATTTCTGATTTTATTGGTCGGTTTTGTTTTCTTTGCTGAAGCTCTTTCGGTGGCCCTGCAGGTTGCCAGTTACCGCCTACGTGGCGGCAAGCGCATTTTCCTCTGCGCGCCCATCCATCATCACTTTCAGTACCTCGGCTGGTCCGAGAGTAAAATCGTTATGCGTTTTTGGCTCATCGCCGCCCTCGCCGCCCTCATCGCCCTTTCCACCCTGAAGCTGCGTTAGGATTTCCCGCGTGTCGCCCACCGCCCTGCGTATTTTGCTGGCTCTCCTCACCTTGGCCCTCTGCGGTCTCGGTTTGGTGATGGTGGGTTCAACCACTACCATTCGCGGTGTTGCCGATGGCGGATTGAACTTTCGTGCACTTATGATTCAGGGCATCGCCCTGCTGATCGGTGCCAGTATTGCTGTCACCATCAGTATCGTGGGCTTGGGCGTTTTGCGCCAGCGCTGGTTTATTTTTAGCGCCAGTTTCTTGGTGGCGGTCATGCTTTTTCTCGTGCCCCTGGTTTCGGCCCCGGTCAATGGTGCCTACCGTTGGTTTGATTTGGGCCCGATAAAAATTCAGCCGGCGGAATTGGCCAAGGTCATGTTGATTCTCATGGGTGCCTGGTATTTGGTGCAGCAGCAGGAGCGGGTACGCGTGCATTGGCACGGTGTGCTTATGCCTTTACTGGGATTTGGCTTTGTCGCTTTACTCGTTTACCGCACCCAGGATCTGGGTTCGGTGGTGGTGATGGCCTTGGTGCTATGGGCCATGATGGTCTTCGCTGGCGCTCGCTGGCTCTATTTTACCGCACTTGGAATCGCCAGCTTGCCCTTGGTGCTCTACGTCACCGTGTTTAGCGAGGGCTATCGCCGCGATCGCATGCTCGCCTTCCGCGATCCTTGGGCGGTGGAGGGACCAGCGGGCTATCATCTGCAACAAAGCGAATTGGCCATCGCTTCTGGCGGCACTCATGGCATGGGACTGGGTCAAGGAGCTTCTAAGCAGGGGTTTTTGCCTGAGTTTCACACCGATTTCATTTATGCGATTATCTGTGAAGAGCTGGGAATGATTGGCGGCGTGGCGGTGGTTCTGCTCTTCCTCTGCTTGGTGATGGTCGGTTTGAGTATTGCCAATCGCTGCGATGACCGCTACGCCCGACTGGTGGCAGTGGGAGCCACCATGCTCATCGGCTTTCAGGCCTTCTGGAATATGTTGGTGGTGGTGGGCGCCGTGCCCACCAAGGGGCTTACCTTGCCATTCATTAGCTACGGTGGCACATCTTTGGTAGTAAGCTTGGCTGTGATTGGGCTACTCGATGCGGCGGCGCGAACGATTCCATCCGGGCGTGCGCATCGCTCACGCTCTAATACGCGTATCGGCGCCGCTATTCTCCGGCGCTCGGACGATCATGCCCAGGGACTTTTAACAACTCGGGTGCGGCCATGGGGTTGAGGCGTTATCAGCAATGGGCTGACGGGGGGAGGGGGCTGCTGTGTGTGGCAGCAGTGGTGCGCGTGTGTGGACGCGTTAACCGTTCCCCTTCCCCTCCGTCAACTGCCCCCGCAGTAAGGCGCTGTGTGCTCAACGCTTCCCCTATGGCTGCACCTTTTTCCATTTCCGCTGCTTGCGCGCTGGGAGTCGCGCCGGAACCAAGGCCCCATACGCCTCGCATACCAATGAGTACACCAAGCGACGGCTTAGCTTTCAAACATTTTCCCGGAGTCCAGGGATGGTAGCCGCCCGTGGTATTCTTCTGTGTGGTGGGGGCACCGGTGGCCATGTGATGCCTGGCCTGGCCCTGGCCGCTGCCTGCCGCCAGGAGGGAGCCACTGATCTGCGTTGGATTGGCGATCCCGAGCGCCTGGAGGCACGCCTAGTCCCGGCGGCGGGGATCCCTCTTTTGCCCTATGGGCTGAGTCGGCCGCGGCTGCGTAGTTGGCGCTGGTGGTTGCAAAGTCTTGGCCGCGGTTTTCACTGTTTCCAATCCTTACGTCGAGAGCCACCGCGGGTCATTATCGCCCTCGGCGGATACGCCGCTCTATTGCCTGGGTTGCTGGCGCCGCTCCTGCGCCGACCCTTGGTGGTCTGCGAGCAAAACGCCTGGCCAGGGCGCACCAATCGTTTGTTGGCCCGCCGCGCTGCCCTCGTTATCACTCAATTTCCTGAGGCCCGGCGAGCCCTGCCCGGGGCTCGCGTCGCCTGCTTGGGCAATCCCGTGCGCGCCTTTGCCCCCAGCCCCCGCGGCGATAAGCCGGGGCTGCGGGTGCTGGTTATGGGCGGCAGTTTGGCAGCGCAGAGTCTGAATGACTGTCTAGCCGCGGCAGCTGCCGGCCTCGCCCAGATTCCCGGCTTGCAATTGCTGCATTTGGCCGGCGAAGCCGATCGTGAGCGCATGCAAGGAATCTATAGCCAGGCGGGCGTAGATGCCGAGGTTTTCGGTTTTGTTGATGATATGGCCGCGATCTATGCCCGCGTCGACCTTGCCGTCTGCCGCGCTGGGGCCACCACCGTCGCTGAAGCCTGCGTGGTAGGCCTTCCGGTCATCTACATTCCCCTGCCCTGGGCCGCCGAAGATCATCAGACCGCCAATGCCCGTGCCGTGGCCCGCCGTGGCGGCGCGGTGGTGCTGGCGCAGCAAGATCTGCACCCAGCGGCGCTGGTGTATCTCCTGCGTCGCCTCCATGGCGATCGCGCGGCCCTTAAGCAATTAGCCGATGGCGCCTTGGCCCAGGCCCATCCCCGCGCCGCCACCGTCGTCGCCCAGCGCATTGGGGCGCTGGTGGGCAGCGACGGGGAAGGACGGCGACGATGGTAATCACCGCCCTGGGTCCGGGAAAGCCCAGCGACTTTCATAACCTTCATGTCCACCTTATGGGCATCGGTGGGGCGGGCATGAGTGCGCTGGTGCCCCTGCTGCAGCGAGTGGGGGCGCGGCTGAGCGGCTGTGATCTTGCGGATAATGAGCATACCCGTCGTTTTCGCGCCGCCGGTTTGCCGGTGGAGTTGGGCCACGGTGCCGAACACCTGGCCGCTGTCGACATCCTGGTGCACACCTCGGCGGTGTCTCATCAGCACGTCGAGATACGCGCCGCCCAGGCCCTGGGCATTCCCGTGCTCAGCCGCCAGGCCTGCCTCGCAGCCCTGCTCTCCGATCGCTGCACGGTGGCGGTGGCCGGTTCCCATGGCAAGACCTCGACCACCTGGATGATCGGTCATCTCCTCGCCGCCGCTGGCTTCGATCCGGTGGTACTGGTTGGCGGCACCGTCGCCGCCCTCGGCAGTGGTGCGCGCATGGGCGATGGCGATTGGGCGGTGGTGGAGGTCGACGAAAGCGATGGCGGTTTCGCCCACACCCAGCCAGCGGTGGCGGTGGTGACGAATCTTGAACCCGAGCACCTCGACCACTACGGCAGTTTTGCCGCCCTTTGCGCCACCTTTGCCACCTGGCTTGGCCGCATGGGGCCAGAGCAGCATTTGGTACTGCCGGCAGGGGATTTCCCCGCTGCTGCCCTGCGCGGGGTCAGCGCTCAGCAGATTTCCGTCGGTCTGGATGCGGGCATGCTGCAGGCGCGGGAGATCGTCCTCGGCGCCGAGGGTTCCCAGTGCCGGGTGCAGGTGGAAGGTCTGGATCTGGGCCCCATGCAGGTGCCGATTCCCGGCCGCCATATGATTACCAATGCCCTCATGGCAGTGGCGGCGGTGATTGCCGTGAGTGGAAGGCGCCAAGTGCCGCTGCAGGCGCTTGCCAATTCTGGACGCGTCGCCCGCCGCTTCACCCATCACGGCGTTGTCGATGGCGTGCGGGTAATTGAAGACTACGCGCACCATCCAACTGAGATTCGCGCCACGTTAGCTGCCGCGGCCTTGTACGGGGGCCGTCTCCAGGTCCTTTTCCAGCCCCATCGCTATACCCGCACCCGCGATCTCTTGCCCGATTTTGCCAGCTGCTTTGATGCCGCCCATGCCCTGGTGGTGGTGCCGACCTACGCCGCCAGCGAAGAGCCCTTGCCTGGGGCCGGGGCAGAGGCTTTGGCGGCGGCGGTGGCCGATCACCGCAGCGATCAGGCGCCGGCCTTAACCCAGCACAGCCGCCAATGGTCTGCCGCCATTGCATTTCTCTGCGCGCATGCTCAGGATGGTGATAGCATTCTCGTGCTGGGTGCTGGTGATATTGGGGAATGCCTGCCTCAACTGCTCTCGGCGCTAGCCCAGCGAAAGGCGGAAATGCAATGAATTGGCCCGAACATTTTAGTCAAGGCAACCACCTTGCTCATACCCCGCTAGCCGAGCTCACCACCTTCCGCATCGGTGGTCCGGCCCACGTGCTGACCCTGGAACGGGTGGAAGATCTCGACGCGGCCCTTGCCGTGCATCCCAAATGGGTGCTTGGCAAGGGTGCCAATATCCTTGTCAGCGACGATGGCTGCCAGCGCCCGGTGCTGCGCCTGGGCCGCCAATTCAGCGCCACCCAATGGGTGGAAGAAGGTTTGCTGCGGGTGGGTGCGGCCCACGATTTAGCGCTTCTGATTGGCCGCTGCTGTCGCGAGGGCTGGGGCGGCCTTGAGGGTTTGAGTGGCGTACCGGCGACGGTGGGCGGGGCCCTGTGCATGAATGCGGGAACTGCCAGTCGTTGGTTTTTCGACTGCGTCGAGCGCGTCCAAGTCCTGCTCCCCAATGAGGGCGTGCCGGTGTGGATCGAGCGGGGGAAAACCGACCCGGTCTATCGTTCTTCCGGATTCCCCGCGGGCACCTTCTTTATCGGCTGTGAACTGCGCTTGAGCCGTGGCGAGCCTGAGGAATTGCTGGCCACCGCCCGCGCAATGAAGGCCGCCAAAGCTGCTAGTCAGCCCTTGAGCGCTGCCTCAGCCGGCTGCATTTTTAAAAATCCAAGTCCAGAAATGCCCGCCGGTCGTCTGGTCGAAGAACTGGGTTTAAAGGGCATGCGTTTGGGTGGCGCCCAGATCAGCGAAGTGCATGGAAACTTTATTATTAATACTGGGAATGCTCGGGCCAGCGAGGTTGCCGCCTTGGTACGGCGTATTCGTGCCCGCGCCCAGGAAGAGCGCGGCATTTCCCTGGCCATGGAGATCCAGCTCTGGGATCTGGATGCCGAACTCTTCGAGCCCCAGGCGGAGGACCTATCATGGTAGTGGTGGATGTGCTTATGGGTGGGCCCGGCCGGGAGCGAGAGGTTTCGCTGAAATCCGGCAGCGCGGTAACCGCAGCCCTGCAGGCAAGCGGCTATGATGCCCGAGCGGTGGTGGTAGAGCAGCGCCTCAGCCTCGAGGATCTGCGCCCCGGTGCCCTGGTTTTCAATGTCATCCATGGCACCTATGGCGAGGACGGCGAATTGCAGGGGCAGCTTGATGCTTGGGGTCGCGCCTATATTGGCAGCGATGCTGTCGCCAGCCGTCTGTGCATGGATAAGACCGCTACTCGTCGACGAGTGTCGGAGGCCGGACTGCGCATCGCTTGGGGTGCGGCCATTGATCCGCGTAACCCTGCCTCGCTGCGCGATCTGGTGCCGCCAACGCTTACCGGCTTGGTGGTCAAACCGGCCCGCGATGGCTCTTCGGTGGGCCTGCGCTTCCTACCCTCGAAAAGCTTTCTTTTGCCAACTGTTGAAGAGTTGGTGCTGGAGTTGGGGCCCATTCCCCTGCTGGTGGAAGAGCGCTTGCCGGGTCCTGAATACACCGTTGCCATGGTTGAACAGGTGCCCGGAGAGCCCCGGGCCCTGCCGCCCATTGCCATTTGCCCGGCCCAGGGTGCCTATGACTACGAAGCAAAATATTTACGCCAAGACACCCGCTACCAGCGGGTTACCGATACCGCCCTGGCAGCAGAACTGCAGCGCCGCGCCGAAATCGCCTATGGCGCCTGTGGCTGCCGTGATTTTGCCCGTATCGATTTTATGGCCGCCAGCGATGGCGATCCCTGCCTTTTAGAAATCAATACCCTGCCCGGTTTTACTGATCATTCTTTGGTGCCGATGGCGGCCGCCTGGTCGGGTATGGATTTCAGCGCCCTCTGCCAGCACCTCTGTTCCCTTGCCCTCACCCGTACCGCAGTCTGAGAGTCCCCCATGCCTCGACGTCGCCAAGCCCCTGTCTCTACCAGTACTTCGGACATCGCCGATGATGGCCAGGAATTACTCGCCGCTGCCGCCGCCAAGGTGGGCAAGAAGGTGGCAGCGGCTTCTCAGCAGACGGCCACGGGCAAACCGGCAGCGGGAATCAGCAAGCCCCGCCGTCAGCGCCGCCGGATTACGGTGAGCGAAGACGGTGAAACCATTAATCGGGATGAAGATCGGCAGAGTTCGGATCCCTGGTCGGGCGCCCATTCCAGCGTCAACCATGAGTCCCCTCGTCCCGTTTTTGGCGCCGTTCTCTGTACCATCGTCGCCACCACCATCCTGGCCTTAAGCGTTATCGCCTGGCGCAATGGACCGGATCCGGTGCAGGCCAGTTTACTGCAGGCGCCGCCGGAAGTCCCGCGAGCACTCTTCCGCCAATGGGTGCAGGCCTTTCCTGATTCAGAGGCTCTTTTCCAGCGTCCAGATTTAGCAACCATGGAAGCCTTTGCTGCCTTTCTTTCCAGTCAGCCGGCAGTGCGACGGGTAGAAACGATTCGCCTCGATCCATCGAGCATTCCCGAAAACGGGGCTCTGACCTTACAAATACAGTTGGATATGCGACGTCCTCTATTGCCGGTCATTCTCGCCAGCGGTGAGCGG
This sequence comes from Planctomycetota bacterium, assembly GCA_007695355.1. Lineage (GTDB taxonomy): Bacteria > Planctomycetota > UBA11346 > UBA11346 > UBA11346 > REDP01. The sequence continues at coordinate 5,164 of REDX01000201.1, read as the reverse complement.
GCCTGGATTTCCGATGACGGCGTCCTTTTACCGGGCATCCTCGATGGCCCCCGCAATATGCCCATGGTACGTGGCCTCGAAGGCACCAATAATGATATTATTATGGAGCTGATTCAAATTTGGCCCAGCCTCTCCCAATCCATTGCCTCTTTTATGCCCAATCTCATTAGCGAAATCCATGTAGACGCGGCCATGCCGCAAAGCAATCGGCCTGGCCTCGTCTTCCACACCCGTCCTGGTACTCGCTTGGTCTGGGGCAGCCCTGAAGAGCATCGCTTTGGTGTCGATCAGGATAAACGCCTGCGCAATCTGATTCACACCCTGCGTTGCCAAGGCGACCTTCGCCGCGTCCCCGAGATCAATGTCCGCTTCCACGAGCCCTTCGCGATCGTCCGCTAGAATTCCGGTTTTATCCAGGGCAAAAAGATTACGCGATGGTTGCAGAAGGCGATTCACGATAGGCGCCGTTAGCATCTCGTTCTTGGTCAATCGCCTCTCACTGGAGCAAATCCCCTTCGTTGCGGCTAACGGATCTCGGGGACCGGAAGGGTGCTGCTGTGAGCCCAGGCCAGTCGCTGGCCCAGTTCCTGGTTGATCGGGAGGGCAAGCAGTTCGCGCAGGCGAATGCGACAGGTTTCGCGGCACTGGCGTTTGAGGCCGCTGAGGGTGGCGGCGAGGCGACGGCGCAGCAGGGCGTCGTCATCGCCGAGGTCGGCGATGGCGAGAAATTCAACCAGGGCATGGGCCAATTCTACCCGCTCGTCATCGAGATAGCGACCATCGGCCTGATGGCTAATTACTGCTTCCAGACTCTGCGCTGCCTGGGCGGCAAGCTCGCCGTTGGGGTCGGCGGCCAGTACTCGGGCCAGGGCGCGCACCATTTCCGGCTGGCTGAGACGGGTCTGCAGGGCCCTAACAATGAGCCGACGCAAGTGGTTAGGAAAGCTGCTTTCACTGGCGAGGCCGGAGAGTAGTTGGGCTAATTGGTTGATATTCCCCGGTGCCCACATGACCTCCCAGCGGGCAATCGCGGCAAAATGGCTACTCAAGCCCTCCACCACCTGGCGTAGTAGGGGCGCCGGTAGATAGGGTGAGCGCGCCGCAATATTGAGGGCGCGCAGGAGATCCGGCACAAAGTGGGTATGGGCAGAGAGGGAGGGGTCGAAGACCACCGTCTGCTGCTCACCCTGGCGGGTGCTTATGGTTTGCTCGTGAGTGCCTTGGTCGCTGACCTCGCGCAGGCAGGTTTGCAGAAAGCCGGTGACCAGGCTACTACGGCGGGAGGGGTGGCAGTGACGGCCGGCGGCGATAATGCCCAGGGCCTGCCAGCCGTGGGGGCCGAGGGCACTGGCAGTCTGGTCGATGGCGCTGGCCAACTCGCGGAATTCCTCGTTCACCGGCACCTGCTCTTGGTGCAGGAGTTCGCCGGCAATACAGAGGGCGAGGGCTTGTTCCTGCCGGCGGTCCTTGACCTGGCGGCCGCCGGATGGCAGGCGCTGGCACCAGCGCAGGCAGCGGGCAATGGTGTCGGCGATTATCTGCGCCTCGGCTCCAGCCAGGGCCAGCGGTAGGCAGGTGAGCCCTAGGCGCCGCGGTTCGGCGTGCGGATGCTCCTCAATCAGGCGCCAGCAGAGCTCGGGATTTCCTGGCGCCAGGCGCAGCATAATGCGCTCGATCAGTTCCAAATTACGCGGCGAGCGGGTGCGCGCCGCCACCTCCCCCAATTCGGGGATGGCGAGGCCGGCAAGTTCTGGGCTGAGGGGCAGGCTAGCGGGCAGGCCCTGTTCTAGGAGGGTGCTAACCTGGGGGCCGCTGCCCTGTTCGATTAAGCTGAGCAGGGGCGTTAATAGCGTCTCGGCCTGCTGGACCGTAAAGGCCCCTTCGCGGGCCCATTCACCGATCAGCCAGATGGCGGCGCTATCGCGCACCTTCGCCAGATCACTGCTTTGAGTGACCAGAGCCGCGCGTATAGCCTCACCATTGGCCGCGCGCAGCAGGGCGCTGGCCAGCCCCATGCGATCGCTGGGGTCGGCAGCAGGGCTCAGGAGTAAATCTAGTCCCCGCTGCAGCAACTCATCAGCGAGGATTACGCCGGGGTGTACCAGGAAAGCAATCAACCTCGCATCGCCTTCTCGGCTATGGCCGAGAAGTTTTTGCAGGTATCCTTTGACAATGGCGCCGTCGATCTCCTGTAACTGACGGACGAGTCCAAGCAGATTCAGTGAAGATCCTTGTTCGATTAAATCGGCAAGAAAGGGTTCCAGTTGCGCCGATTGAACGAGAGCCGAAGTCAGCGGCTCGGCCAGGGCAATCACGGTATTTCCGCTTGCGGCCTGGCGCAGGCCGCTGCGCAGGGCGGTGATCGCGAGTTCCGCATCTTCGGCCTTAAGCAGGGCCAGTTCTTCGCGTAGGGCCGGCAGGCTGCGTTCGTCCGGTTCCTGCAGATGATCCATTAGTCGTGACACCGCTGGTCGTACCCCACTATCGATGAGAAGCCGCCGTGCGGCATCCCGCACTAAGGGCGCCCCATCGCCAAGAAAGAGGGGGATCAATGCTTGCAGGAGGGGTAGTCCCGGGCGCAGATAGCGCAGTTGTTCGACGGCAGCGGCACGTAACTCATCGCTGCTGGCGGCCAGTAGGCTGCGCAGGGCCCGGCTCATGGCCTCGGGAAGTTGATCTGCGAGCAGCACAAGATCAGCGTGCTGACCATGGCCAGATTGAGTTGCCGGCTGGGCGGTCGCAGTGGCGGCGACTAGGGGATTGTCGACCTCATCGATATGGGCCAGCACCCGCCAACCATCGCTGGCGCGGGCGGTAACCACCTCGCTATTATCACCGCAATGGGCCGTAATCAGAGCCTCAAGGTCTTCACCCTGGGCCTGACCTAGGCTGCGGTCACGCAGCAATTCTTGCAAGCCGGGAATTTCTTGGCCCTGGGCAAGAAGGGTTTCGCTGATGGCCAATTCTGCTTTGAGCAGGGCCCCTACCCGCATCAGTAGGCGAGTATCGTGGCCAAGTAATGTTTGCAGCCGATCCGCATTCCCAATCCGCAGTCCGTCAACCATGGTCCCTCATCTCCTCGCCGGGCGCGCCACTGCGCCGCCGGTTAAGGCTAAGCCCCGGTGGCGATTGTCACGGACTGGATGGGGCCGCCAATTTTAAAGGCCTGACGGCCAAGTGTCCTGACATCGCAAAGCCATCGGGATTCTTTGCGGCGCGGCGAAGTTCCTAAGGGGTTGACGTATTATGACCCTAGCCATTGAGCGGGCGTTCGGCCCGGGGATAACTGCCAAGGATCTGGACCGTGCTGGTGCGCTTTGAGAGTTCAGCCATGGCACTGGTGATCTGGGGCTCGTCGCGGTGGCCGAGGACATCGATGAAAAAAAGATATTCCCAGGCCTGGCGGCGGGAGGGTCGGCTTTCAATGCGGGTAAGGCTAATGCCGGCCTGATGGAAGGGGATAAGGCATTCGTAGAGGGCCCCGGGGCGGTCTTGGACGCCAAACATAATGCTGGTTTTATCGTGGTCGGTGGGGTTGGCAGCCTTATCGGGGCGGGCAATGACGACAAAGCGCGTGGTATTGGTGGGATTGTCCTCGATATCGGCGGCGAGCACTGGCAAGCCAAAGGCTCCGGCGCCCTCGGCGGATCCAATGGCCGCGCCTTCGGCATCGGCAACGGCGCGCTCCATGGCGGCGGTGGTAGAGCCGACTTCCACCAATTCGACACCAGGCATATTCGTCGCTAACCAGGTACGGCACTGGCCGAACACCGTATTTTTCGAATAAATACGCCGAATATCTGCGCGTTGGCCCCGGGCCATGAGGTGGTGGCGGATGCGCAGGTGCAACTCATTGACGATCTGCAGGGTGGTGGCGAGGAAGGCATCGATGGTGTCGGTAATGCCACCGTCGGTGGAATTCTCGATCGGCACCACGCCGTAGTCGGCGTGGCCGCGCTCGACTTCATGGAAGACGGTGGTAATCGCTTCTACTGATGAATAGCCCACCGCATCGCCAAATTTGAGGCGGGCAGCCTGATGGGTAAAGGCGCCGGGTTTGCCGAAATGGCAGATGGTAATCGGCTGCTCAAGGGCGATGGAGGCCGACATGATTTCCCGCCAGATGGCGCGCAGAGCGGTGTCTGGGAGGGGGCCTTGATTGTAGGAGCAGACGCGCTGAAACACTTCCTGCTCGCGATGGGGCACGAAGATGCTCAGGCCGCGTCGGGTTTTGGCTTCGCCAATGGCATGCACCGCTTTTGAGCGCTGGGATAATAGCGCCACCAATTGTTGATCGATGCGGTCAATGGCCTGCCGCTGCTCGGCAAGTTCCTGATCCAGATCGTGGTCGGCCGGTTGCGGTGCAGCCATGGGCGAGTCCTTCCCGAAGTGGGATTAGTAGCTGATCTTCTTGACGGTGTACTTGAGAATGCCGACTGGCGCCTGCACCTCCACCGTGTCGCCTACCTGGGCGCCAACCAAAGCCAAGCCCATCGGGCTGGTGGTGAGGATCTTATTGTCCAAGGGGTCGTCATCTCCTTGGCCCACCAGTTGCCAATCCTCGGTATCACCATCCTCATCGGTGAGGCTGACGGTGGCCCCAAAGCCAACCCGCGAGTGGTCGATTTTGCTTTCATCCACCACCACGGCATAGGCGAGGCGGCTTTTAAGATCAGCAATATCGCCTTCCAGCATACTCAGGCGCTCCCGCGCCGAATGGTATTCGGCGTTTTCCTTGAGGTCACCTTTTTCGCGGGCTTCCTCAATCCACTTACGAACGACAGGAATCTCAGCCTCCAATTCGGAGAGACGATGCTGCATTTTGGATTTGCCTTCGGCAGTTACGGGAATGCTGTTCATGGTATCAGCTCCTGAATGGGGCGAGGAATCGCCGGTGGAACCAACGAATCAGGGCCCGGGACCTGGGCCCCGGACGCTGGATAAGCAAGGGGGTTGTTTAAATCGGAACCTTCAGCGGCTTGCCAGCGATGGCACGCAGCATGGATTCTGTGGTTGGCAAGTCGACACAGGCATCGGTAATGCTTTGCCCGTAGACCAGTTGATCGCGGGGACGGGGGAAGGCCTGCTTGCCGGCAACGAGATTGCTTTCAATCATGAAGCCCATAATTGCCTCTTCCCCGGCGGCGGGCTGGGCGGTGAGATT
>REDX01000069.1 GCA_007695355.1 Planctomycetota bacterium | reverse complement strand
GCGCTTCTATGAGGCCGCGCCCCGAAGGACGATGATGGAGCAGGACCAGGATGATCGCAATCCCCCGCCCAGCAGCGAGGTGGAGCAGGCCATTATGGCCTGCGTCAATGAACTGCGCGAGAGCCCCACACGCTGGTCCAGCGTCGCCGCCATGGCAGCCCATTACCATTACTCGGCGGATCATTTTAGCCGCGCCTTTAAGCAGCGCCTGGGCCTGAGTCCGGCGCAATTTCTCATTGAGGTGCGCCTGGAACACGCCCGCAACCTGCTGCGCTACACCAATTTGAGCGCCAGCCAGATTGCCCAGGAACTGGGTTTTGCCGACCCGGCCTATTTTAGCCGCGTCTTCACCCGCCACCACCGGATAAGCCCGGGAGCCTGGCGCCGCCAGGGGGGGTGATGTCCGGGCACGAATCTCAGGGCCTCCCTGGGATCGCCAAGTTGTACTTGGCGCTTAGCATTGGATCACGAGAAATGCCGAGTACAACTCGGTGCAGCCAGGGAACAGCCGCCCTGCCACCTGGGTGAGGTGCTGCAGGATGCTGCGGCCGGTGGCCCGGCGGGCGAGGCGGCTCAGGGCTGGTAGGGTGCATGCCCACGGCCGGAAAGGCCTAACGGCTGGCGTAAATCATCGGCGGTGCGGCGCCATTGGGGATCCTTGATCAGATTGTGCCATTATTCAAAGGCGAAGAATGGTCGCGAAAGAATGGGAAAGAATGGTCACATGCATAAGACAAGTGTGACCATTCCATTTTAATTCATGCATAAGACAAGTGTGACCATTCCATTGCTCAGCTGGATTTTAGGGCCGCGCACGCAAAAAACGCGGCGGTATCACCGAGTGGGTCAATAATATCCACAGGGTTTGGCTTAGCCCATCTCCCCAGCGCTCATCGGGAGCGGGCGGCCAGCCGCCATCCAAAGATTGACGCGAGAGCACCTTGTGGCTGAAGCGCTGATGCCATGCCGGCCAATGTCGGCCATCGTGGGTGAGAAAAAAGCCGGTCATGGTGGCCCATAGCTCATCCACCGAGGGCAGTTCCCCCGCTGTTGCCGTCAGCGATTGCTGAAACACCTGGTCAGCAAGGGCCTGTGCGTGGGCGTCATGGGCGGCATTCAGATAGGCTAAAAGCGCTAAACCCAGGGCATTGTGGCGTTGTTGCGAACCAGGTTCTTCGGGCAGCCATGTGGCCGGTAGGGCTGGGCCCTCGGTGGCGGTACCCTGCCATAGCCGCACCCGGGTGCGGATACGCTTGAGAACATCTTCTTCCAGTAGTCCAGCGCTGTCACCTAATCTCACCGCCATGGTGGCAAAGAGGGTTTCACGCAGGCCGATGTTCTCCTGGTCATCTTCCGTCCGTGGCCAGGCCAGCCAGCCGCCCTGTTCCTCTGGCCCCTGAATGGCCTGTCCTATGAGATGGTCCAGAGCCTGTTTGCTGCTTTCCCGTAGCCTTGGATCAAGGGTCATGGCGTATGCTTCGGCCAAGGCCGCAACCACCAAAGCCCCGCTGATCATATCACCACCGGTAATGCGCCCCTGTGGATCGACCAGGGCCTGCAAGCGGTTCACGGCATCCTGCAGCAGCTCGCGATAGGGACCTGGAGAGCGGTGATCATGGCCGTAGTTGTGAAACACCAATAGGCGCAGGGCCTCCTGATCCGGACGCAGCTCATGATTCTGGGCTGCCAGAAAGCTTAAGCCCGATGGATGACCAGCCGCCGCACCGGCAGGATTGGTTTCCGTATGGTTCTGAGCTGACGTTTCGGTGGCTTCGGCCGCTTGGCCAACTTCGTTCTCTTGGCCATAAGCAGCAACTGCGCCTGCCCATGGGATCAAGGCCAGGCTGACCAACAGGGCGCAACGAAAAATGAGGTGCATGCCATACAAACGCTCAGCCAGTGGGAACGTTCAAAATCATGTGAGGCCACTCTGTACCAACCTGTTGATAGGCGTATGCCATGATCGGCACAGTCTATGGTTCTGCATCAAAGCTGGCGGTGGCCAGGCCCAGGCGCCCACTGCCTTCCCCCCATAGGCCAATGGCGTTAATCGGGTTGCCATCTGCCGGGCGCGCGTCCTCGGGGCCGGCAAAGGCGCTGAGAGGAAGGTCTAAGGTCTGCCACCCGGCAGGGATGGCTTGCTGCCAATAATTATGTTCGTTATCCATGCGCCGGGGTTCAGCCAAGGCCACGGTGACGGTGAGGGTTCCCGCGCGCTCGGCGTGTACCAGCAGGCGTAAGCGACCGTTGCTGATCTGCACCAGGCTGCGGCCATCAACCCACAAGCCCAGGTGTTGATCCGGCCGCCATCCGGGGTGGCCGTAGTTACTGCTGCCGCTGACCAATACCTGTCGTTGGTCGATGCGGGATAGGGTTCCGCTCATGGCGATTGCCGGGTCGGGGTTCTCGGCCTGCCACAACCAGGCTACGGGGCTTAGCGGGCGGCTGGCCTCGGAACGCAGGATGAGTGCCTCCCCCGCATTAAGCTCGACGCTGAACGCCGCCGCCTGCACCTGACTGCGGCCATGCATCTGGGCGAGCAGGGTGCTGTCATCGTCCACTTCAATATCCACCTGTTGGGGGGCCGTTGCCAGGTGCAGTTCGCCGTGGGGACTGCGCAGGGTGAGTGCTTCGCCGGCGCTTTCTTCATCACGGTAGAGGGTGGCCGCCCCGGCGCGCAGTACTGGCTGGCGAGCGCTGCCCGCCCAGCTGGGTTCACCACGGGCCTGGAGGCGCTGACCCGGGCCCAGATGCCAGTCGCCCTGGGGCGGTGGTGGGCTGGCCTCGGGCAGGGTGGCGGGGCTGCGTGCCAGGTCGTCGGGGTCTGTGGCCGCCGGGGCCGGGCGCTCTGTGGGCAGCCGAAGGAGCAGGATGGCAATGACTGCCGCCGCGGCCGCCGCGGCCAGGCTGGGCAGAACCCAGCGGGCCTGCCGGGGCCGCTGCCGGGTTCGCGACTGGCGGGCTCGTGCTACGGCGGGCCGTCGCGCCTGGCTGCGTTCAGCATCGCTATTACGCAGGGCCTGGGTGAGGGCGACCTCGCCCAAAGCCAGTTGCGCTAGCCGTTGACGCAAGGCGGGTTCGCCCTTGAGCCGAGCGGCCACGTGCTGGAGCTCGGCGGGCTGCAGGCGATCGTGCAGCCAATCGAAGAGTAGTTCATTGTCGGAGCTCATTTGCTCTGCTCCTTGCTGCCGAGGCGGCGGCGCACGCAGTCCTCCAAGGCCAAGCGACTGCGCTTGAGGACCCCATAGACCGCCTGCACGCTGCGACCCAGGCGCTGGGCAATGCGCTCGCAGGCTTCCCCCTGGGCGTATCGCGCCGCGACCATACTGCGGGCATCTGCCGAGAGCCGCTGCAGGCAGGTACTCATGGCCTCGGTCATGGCGCGCAAGCCGTTGTCGCTGGCTGGGCCCAAGCGTTCGCCGATATCCACCAAGGTGGCTTCATCAAGGGGCTGGTCGACCCGGCGGCGGCGCAGGGCATCGATGGCCTTATGCCGCACCACGCCTTTGAGCCAGGCAATTTCCCGCTCCACCGGCGGCAAACGCTCCCCCGCCTCCACTACCGCGAGGGATACCTCCTGGGCCACATCATCGGCCAGATTGGGGTTACGGCAGATGGCGCGGGCATAGGCCTGAATCAAACCCTGCTGCGCCACCACCAATTGTAGGGCGCGCTGTGATGCGGCAGTCATGCCGCAACTCCACCTCGCCAGGTTGGCACTGCAAGCAGCAAGTATGCGCTCATCCGGCATCAACCGGGAGCAGCATCAGGGTCTGCTCGAGGCTCGGATCAAGGCCATCAATAATGCTGGTATCCTCGCTATCGCTGGCCTCGCCATCGCCGCTAAGGGTGCGCCAGATGCCGCCTCCCGCCGGTCGCATAATGTGAATGCGCCGCTGGAGCAGCGTGCTCACCCATTCAAAAGCGCCAATGTCTGGGGCTGTGCCCTGGGGCCGCGAGGTGCCAGCAATATCCACGCTGGTGCTGTGCTCATGCTCATTACTCCCGGCATCCCGGGCCGGGGAGTCGGCCTGCAGACGGAAGTCAGCAATGCTGGGATCGTCACCGGGGGCCACCAGCTTGGCATCGCTGCTGAGCAGGGTGATTGCTTCCAGTTCCGCCTGACTCCACTGCGTGGGTCCGCCATCGCGGGATACGATGGGCCCCACCACCAGATTATGGGCAAAGGTACAGCCGCTGCTATCGCCGCCGGCAAACAACAGACCTTGGCTATTGGCGGCGAGACTGGCCGCGCTGGCCACGGCCAGGTTATTATACCAATGATTATCGGCGGCGAAGGCATTGTTGAGTTCGGCCTTAAAATCCCCGGGCAGGGCCAAACCATTGCCCCAGGCGGTATTGTGGCGCACGGTGACGCGGTCGCTCATAAACACGTGGATGCCACGGCCGCCATTGGCTACGGCGATATTGTTTTCGACTAGGGTGCGGTGGGGATAATCCTCGCCTTGCCCAGGCGCATCCTGATCGCAGCGGAAATCATCAATAATAATGCCATTGCCATCGGTTACGGTAAATTGATTCCACTCATAACCGGGGACTCCGGGATTGGCTTCGCATTCGGCTTGGCTATGGCCGCTGGTATTGACCTTGTTTTCACAGCCCCAGATGCGGTTGCCGCGAATAATTATATTAAAATTATCCGGCCCTTCCCCCAGCCCCGCCGAGCGCGGCTGATAAAAGCTAATCCCGCTGGTTTGAAAGCGATTATAAAACCCACAGAAAGCCACATGATTATATTCAATCAGCAAATGATCCAGGGTGGTGGCCACATGACCCTCCCCATCCCGCCAAAAGTAGGAGGTGCCGCTAATCCCGCCGCCGCCAGCATACTCAACCCAGCAGTGGCGAACGGTAATATGATGGCTGCCGCCAATCTCAATGCCGTGACCAGCGCCCACCGCCGAGGCATCGCGGTCGGCAACCCCGCGCACCCGTAGGCCGTCTATAATCAGATAACTTGCTTCAATAATGCGGATCACCGAACCATCGGGAAAATAGCCCTCCT
>REDX01000070.1 GCA_007695355.1 Planctomycetota bacterium | reverse complement strand
AATCATTGTCGCCGCCACTGTCATTACTGCGGCTTGGCAGCAGGGCAGGAGGGGCTGTTTCGCTATCGCATGGATGATGATGAGATTTGTGCGGCGGCGCGCCTCGCCCGCGATTGTGGGTATGGCACGCTGGTGCTGCAGGCCGGCGAAGATCCGGGGCTGGGCAGCCAGCGGATGGCGGAGTTAATTCGCCGTCTCAAGGCCGAGACGGGCTTGGCGATTACCCTGAGTTTGGGCGAGCGCAGCGATGCCGATTTGCAGGCCTGGCGGGCGGCTGGGGCCGATCGTTATTTACTGCGCTTTGAGACCAGTAATCCCCAACTGTACCGGCGCATTCATCCCAATCATGGCAGCGAAATCTCCAATCGCTTGGCGCTGCTGCGCCGCCTTAAGGCCATGGGATATGCCATTGGCAGCGGTTTTATGGTGGGCATTCCCGGGCAAAGTCGCGCCGATGTGGCGCAGGATCTCTGCACCCTGGCGCAGCTCGACTGCGATATGATTGGCATTGGGCCCTATCTCGCCCATCCCGCCACGCCCCTGGGGAAGCGGGCAGCAGGAAACCGGCCGGAGCGGGATCAGTGCCCGGCGGATCTCGATACGGTGGCAACGGCGGTGGCCTTGGCCCGGCTATTATGCCCCTGGGCTAATATTCCCGCGACGACGGCAGTGGCGACCCTCGACCCCCAGCACGGCCGTGAAGACATGCTGTGTCGGGGTGCCAATGTGGTCATGCCCAATTGCACGCCGCTGGCCTATCGTGAGCTGTATCAGATTTATCCCGATAAAGCCTGTCAGCATGAAAGCGCCGAGCAATGCCACAGCTGCCTGAATGCACGACTACGCGCCATTGGCCGTCAGCCCGGAGAGGGACCGGGCCATGCGCAGCCGCGAGATCGTTACCCCATGCCCGCAATTCCGCTACCGGGGAGCCAGCCATGTCTGCTCTAAAGAAATCTGCGGCGAGTCATGACTTTATTGCGGCAGGCAATTTTTCAGGCCTATTGGCGGCGCCTCCTCCAGATCAGGAAGAGCTCAGCGAGATCCTGGCTCGCTCCCTGGCCAAGGAGTGCCTCAGCGTGGCGCAGACCGCGCGCTTACTTGCCGTCAGCGATCCGCAACAGCGCCTGCAGATTCAACAAGCGGCGGAGACCCTCAAGCGGCAGGTATACGGCAATCGTATTGTCCTTTTTGCGCCTCTTTATGTGGGTAATCACTGCGTCAATGACTGCCATTACTGTGGCTTTCGCACCAGCAATCGCGATGTCCAGCGTAGCACCCTTGATAGCGACGCGATTGCGGCCCAGGTGCGGGCCTTAGAGGATGTGGGCCATAAGCGTTTAATTCTCGTATTTGGCGAGCATCCCCGCTATGACGCCGCCTTTATTGCGTGCAGTGTCGAGCAGGTGTACGCTGTGCATTCCGGGCCCCATGGCAGTATTCGCCGGGTAAATATTAATGCCGCGCCCTTGGATCACGCTGGCTATGCCAGGGTGCATGCCGCCGGCATTGGCACGTACCAAGTCTTTCAAGAAACCTATCACCGCCCCAGCTATGCACGGGTGCATCCCCGGGCTACCCGCAAGGGTGACTACGATTGGCGCCTGCATGCCCTCTCGCGGGCCATGGAAGCGGGCATTGACGATGTCGGCATTGGCGCCTTATTTGGCTTGGCGGATTGGCGTTATGAGGTGCTGGGGCTGGTGGCCCATGCCCTGCATTTGCAAACGCACTATGGTGTTGGTCCGCACACCATCAGCTTTCCTCGCTTACAGGCGGCCCATGGCTCAAGCGTTGATGAACGGCATCTGGTAAGCGATGAGGATTTCGCCCAATTGGTGGCAGTGCTGCGCCTGGCCGTGCCCTATACGGGATTGATTCTGACGGCGCGTGAAAACGAGGCCCTGCGGCGTCGGGTGATGGCCTTTGGGGTGAGTCAGATCGATGGCGGTACGCGCATTGAAATGGGGGGCTATACCCAGGCAGACCAGGCCCAAGATCTCACCCGCGAACAATTTCACATCGGCGATGAACGGGATTTGGATACGGTGATCCGGGAATTGCTGGAGGCTGGCTATCTGCCCAGCTTTTGTACGGCCTGCTATCGTTTGGGCCGCACCGGTGAGCATTTTATGGAATTCGCCGTACCTGGATTTATTAAGCGCTACTGCACCCCCAATGCCTGTACCACCCTGCAGGAATATCTCATGGATTACGCCAGCGCGCCCACCCGCGCCAGCGGCGAAGCGCTGATCGCCCAAGAAATCGCTGCCTTGCCCGATGATGGGCGGCGGCAGAAGCTGCTCTCCTATCTTGCTGACATCCGCAGCGGTCGCCGCCGCGATGCGGTGTTTTAGCCATGGCACCGACGATGCGCAGGGAAAGCGACGCCTTGGGCCAGGTAAGCATCCCCGCCGATGCCCTCTATGGCATCCATCAGCAACGGGCACGCGATGCCTTTGGCCACTTAGGCGGGCTTGTATCACCGCGCCTACTGCGCGCCTATGGCGCGGTGAAATTAGCCTGCTGGCGCTGCAATGCCGCCCTGGGATATGGCCACGATGCACAAACCCAGGCCGCGGTTGAGGCCGCCTGCGAGGAACTCATCACTGGTGATTTGCATCGGCATCTGCCCTTGGCGGCCCTCCAGGGCGGCGCGGGCACGGCCACCAATTTGGCGGTGAATGAGGTGCTGTGTAACCGCGCCCTGGGTATGCTCGGATTAGCCCCCGGGCCGCAGCAGCGCCTCCAGCCCCTGCGCGATCTCAACCGCCATCAAAGCACCAATGACACCTATCCCACCGCCCTGCGGGTGGCGGCCCTGCAGGCCCTGCAGGAGCTGGAGGCCGTCATCACCGCCCTGCAAAACACCCTCCACGATGGTGAGCGGCGCTGGCAGGAGGTGGTAAAGGTTGGCCGCACCCAATTACAGGATGCCTGCTACACCACCGTGGGTCGTAGCTTTGGAGCCTGGGCCGAGGCCATTGCCCGCGATCGCTGGCGCCTGAGTAAATGCGCCGAGCGCCTGCGCCTGGTTAACCTAGGGGGCACCGCCATTGGCTCTGGCCTTGGGGCACCGCGGGAATTTATTTTCCGAGTGGTTGATGTACTGCGCGCGGTGACGGGTTTACGTCTGGCGCGGGCAGAAAATCTTAGCGATGCCACCCAGCACCACGATGCCCTGGTGGAAGTCAGCGGCATGCTCTCGGCGGCAGCGAGCAATCTCATGAAAATTGCCGGCGATCTGCGCCTGCTGGCCTCTGGGCCCCACGCTGGCCTGGCAGAATTGCGTCTGCCGCCCCAGCTCACAGGCTCTTCCATTATGCCGGGCAAGGTCAATCCGGTGATCCCGGAAATGGTGCAGCAGGCGGCGATGCAGATCTGCGCCAATCATCAAACCATCACCCAGGCCGTGGGCATGGGCAGCTTAGAACTCAACCCCTTTATGCCCCTCATTGCAGACCGCCTCTTAGCGAGCATGGAACTACTCACGGGCGCCGCAGAGGCCCTGGACCAGCGCTGCCTGCGCGGCCTAGAGATCAATCACGAGCACTTGGCGCGGCAGGTTTCCAACTCTACGGTAAGTCTGGCCACTGCCCTCGCCGGTCACCTTGGCCATGAGGCGGTGGAGGGCCTCTTGGCTGACGGAAGCGCGGACCTCGGCGAGCGTGCCTGTGCCGCTGGCCTGCTCAGCGCCGAGGACCTGCAGCGCCTGAGCAGCGCCGCCCAGGTCCTGCGCCTGGGCTCGCCCAGTTTGCATCACGATGGTGAGAAGGACGCGCCATGATCAGCACCCCGCGCGGACTGCGCCTGCATCTGGGATTTTTTGGCCGCCGCAATGCGGGCAAGAGTAGCCTGGTGAATGCCCTGGCGGGGAGCCAGGTCGCCATCGTCTCAGATACCCCGGGTACTACCACCGATCCGGTGGATAAGGCGATGGAGCTATTACCCCTGGGCCCAGTGGTTTTGGTGGATACGGCGGGCCTGGATGACGATGGGGAATTAGGGAGCCAGCGGGTGGCAGCCAGTCGGCAGGCGCTGCAACGCTGCGATCTGGTGCTGGTGGTCTGTGCTGGCGTCTACGGCGCCGCGGAACAAGACCTGGTCGCCGATTGTCAACAGCGTGGCGTGCCGGTGGTGGTGGTGTGGTCTCAGCTTGATCGCTGCCCGCCGACGCCAGCCCAACGCCAAGCCATTGCCCCTATCCCCCAGGTGCTCACCAGCGCCCTGGCCGGCAGCGGCCTGGATGATCTGCGCGCTATGATTATTGCCCAGGCACCAGAGCAGGCCTTGGCGGGGACGCCGCTAGTCGGTGATTTGGTGCCCCCTGGGGCCTTGGTGGTCTTGGTGGTCCCCATTGATTTAGAGGCCCCTAAGGGGCGCCTGATTATGCCCCAGGTGCAAACCATCCGCGATCTCCTCGACCACGATTGCCTGTGCTTGGTGGTCAAAGAGCGAGAATTAGCCAGTGCCCTCGATCGCCTCCAGCAGGCCCCTGATTTGGTGGTTACCGATTCCCAGGCCTTTTTGCGCGTGGCTGGCGATATTGCCCCCGAGACCCCGCTTACCAGTTTCAGCATTCTCTTCGCCCGCGCCAAAGGGGATCTTGCCACCATGGTTGCTGGCACCCGAGCCATCGATCGCCTGCGCCCAGGGGCGCGGGTGCTGATTGCCGAAAGTTGTTCGCACCACGCCATCGGCGACGATATTGGGCGGGTAAAAATCCCCCGCTGGCTCAGCCAATATACCGGCCAGGCCATTACCTTCGATCATTGCCAAGGCCGCGACTTCCCCGATGTCCAGCAGTTAGCGACCTATGATCTGGTGGTGCAGTGCGGCTCTTGCACCACCAATCGCCGCAGTGTTCTCTCGCGCATCCAAGCCTGCCGCACCGCAGGCGTGCCGATAACAAACTATGGCCTATGTATTAGCTACAGTCTGGGCATCTTTGACCGCGCCATTGCGCCCTTTGCCTTGTCGCCTGAGCATCGCCAAGGCTTTGTATAAGGTTTACCCAGGTACTTGCCACAGCGTCGCGGAGCTGAT
>REDX01000180.1 GCA_007695355.1 Planctomycetota bacterium | reverse complement strand
CGTCAGGGAGGAGAGATCGTGTGAGGGCGTCAACATGGAGGCACACGCTAACCAATATGAAAATTTTGTCCAGTATCAATAATAACCAACTGATAACTATATGCTTGCCTAGAGCTTTGAGTGGCCCTGCCGGCGGGCCACCGTCAAGGCCATGCACTCACCGGAGGCCTTGGCATTAGGCCGAAATCGGGCCACGCCTTCTGCTTCCCCCTGAAGTCAGCCATTCCTTTATGCTATGGATTAAAGAGCACCTTACAACGGTTAACTCCCAAACCTCATTTTGATGGAATCACTGATGGGGCAGATCGAGCTAATCGCTTCGCGCGGCTTGCGCACGGCAGCGCGGCCTGCCTCGACACCGGGGGCGGGGCAAATCACGCAGGTGGCTGGCTGCCGTTGGAGTGGGCTTGGGGGCACCTCCAGCTCCCCCCTTCCCATCCCCCCGGCGGCTGGAGTATGCCCTCCATGCCGCGCAAAGCTCCCGCCCGTTCCCCTGCCCCATCCGCCACCGCTGTCGCCCCCGAACGGAGTGTAATCGAGGTTCGCGGGGCCGAAGAGCACAACCTCAAATGCATTAACCTGGATATCCCCAAGCGCAGCTTGGTGGTCTTCACTGGGCCCTCGGGCTCGGGCAAAAGCTCCTTGGCCTTCGATACCATCTATGCCGAGGGCCAGCGCCGCTATGTGGAAAGCCTGTCGGCCTATGCTCGGCAGTTTTTAGGCCAGATGGATAAGCCCAAATATGAATCCATTCGCGGTCTGTCGCCGACCATCGCCATTGAGCAGAAGGCGGCCTCAAAAAATCCCCGCTCCACCGTCGGCACGATTACCGAGGTCATCGATTACCTGCGCGTGCTCTGGGCCCGGGCCGGCACCCAGCACTGCCACTCCTGCGGCCGCGAGGTGGGCCGCCGCTCCGCCGATGAGATGGTGGAGGCGATTATGCGGCTCAAGGAGGGTTCGCGCATCCTGGTTTTGGCGCCCAAGGTATCGGGGCGCAAGGGCGAGTACCAGGATCTCTTTGAGCGAGCGAAAAAGGCGGGCTTTGTGCGGGTGCGGGTAAACGGCCAGCAGCTCCCCCTGGATGAACCCATTAGCCTCGACAAGAAGCGCAAGCACGCCATTGAAATTATTGTCGATCGCCTGGTGCTGCGCCCGGATATCCGCTCTCGCTTGGCCGATTCCATTGAAACCGCCCTGCGCGAGGGCGAGGGCAAAATGATTGTTGCCGAGGCGGTGCGCGAGGGCGAAAAGCCCAGCTGGCCCGAGCAGTTTTTTTCCGAGCACCTCTACTGCCACCACTGTGACATTAGTTTTCCGGATCTTGAACCCAATAGCTTTAGCTTCAATGCCCCAGCCGGCGCCTGCCCCGCCTGCAATGGCTTGGGCACCCGCGCCGAGATCGATCCGGAAAAGGTGATTCCCGATCCCGGTTTAAGCATCAATGAGGGCGCCATTGCGCCCTGGGGCATTATGGGCGACGAGGATCGCCAAGCCTGGCATGTGGAATATCGGCGCGAAGTCCTGCGCAAACTGAAAATCCCCCTGGATAAGCCCTGGGCAAAGCTCAGCGAGGCGCAGCGCCAAACCGTGCTCTTCGGCTGCGAACAGCGGGTCAAGGTGCCCTGGAGTACGGCCAATGGCGAGGGCAGCTTTAATACCCGCTTCGATGGGGTGATCAATTGGCTTGAGCGCACCATGCGCGAAACCGAAAATGAGAATCGCCGCAATCGCCTGGCGCGCTACTATTCAACCCATCTCTGTTCGGTCTGCCATGGCACGCGCCTGCGCCCGGAAAGCGCCGCCGTGCGCCTGGCCGAACACAGCCTGCCCCAGGTATCCGGGCTCACCATCGCCCAGGCCCATGATTTTTTTACCAATCTCAAGCTGAATTCCTCCCAGCGCAGCATTGCTGAGGGTGTTTTAAAAGAGGTTCAAGGGCGCCTGCGCTTCCTGGTGAATGTGGGCCTGAGTTATCTCACCCTGGATCGCTCGGGCCCCACTCTCTCCGGTGGCGAGGCCCAGCGCATTCGCCTCGCCTCGCAGATTGGCTCTGAACTCACCGGCGTGCTCTATGTGCTTGACGAGCCCTCCATCGGCCTGCACCAGCGCGATAACCACAAGTTGATTGATACCCTCAAACACCTGCGCGATATTGGCAATACGGTGCTGGTGGTCGAACACGATGAGGACACCATCCGCTGCGCCGATCACGTGGTGGATTTCGGCCCCTTGGCTGGAGAATTGGGCGGCGAGGTGGTGTTTTCGGGCACGCCTAAGGAACTCACGGAACAAAAAGGGTCGATCACCGGTGACTTTCTCACCGGCCGTCGGCGCATTGCCGTCCCCGCTCAGCGGCGCAAGGGCAATGGCCACACGGTGGGCATACGAGGGGCGCGGGCGAACAATCTCAAAAATATCGATGTCGAGATTCCCCTCGGTACCCTCACCTGCCTGAGCGGGGTGAGCGGCGCCGGCAAGTCCTCATTGCTTAATCAAATCCTCTACCCCGCCCTCAATAACCACTTTTATAAGACCGAACATCCGGTGGGCGCCCACGATGGCATCGATGGTTTAGAATACCTCGACACCATGGTCTGCATCGATCAGCAGCCCATTGGCCGCACTCCGCGTTCGAACCCCGCCACCTATACCAAGGCCTGGGATGAGGTGCGTAATATTTTTGCGGCCACCAAGGACGCCAAACTCTTTGGCTATGGACCGGGTCGCTTTAGCTTCAATGTCAAAGGTGGCCGCTGCGAGGCCTGCGAAGGCGATGGCGTACGCAAGGTGGAGATGCATTTTCTCGCCGATGTCTACGTCCCCTGTGAGGTTTGCCACGGCAAGCGCTTTAATGAGCAAACCCTGCGGGTGAAGTACAAGCATAAACACATTTACGATGTGCTGCAGATGTCCGTGCGCGAAGCTCTGCTGCACTTCAGTGCCCACAAAAAACTGGCCAATATTCTGCAGACTATGGTCGATGTGGGATTGGATTACCTGCGCCTGGGGCAGCCTGCCACCACCCTTTCCGGCGGCGAGGCCCAGCGCATTAAGCTCTCCCGGGAATTGGCCAAGCGCTCTACCGGCAATACCTTCTATATTCTCGATGAGCCCACCACCGGCCTGCACTTTGAAGACGTGCGCAAGCTCCTGGAAGTGCTGCAGCGCCTAGTGGATGCCGGCAATACGGTGGTGGTCATTGAGCATAATCTCGACGTGCTTAAATGCGCCGACCACCTCATCGATCTCGGCCCCGAAGGCGGCGAAGGCGGCGGCCGTATTATCGCCAAGGGTACACCCGAGCAGGTGGCCAAGGCCAAAGCCAGCTCTACCGGCGCCTTTCTCAAAGAATTGCTGACCCGAGGCTAAAGCGGCATCGCGCCCCAGCACCAGGATTACACGGCAGGACGATAACGAAAAGCGCAAAGCAACATTATGCCGCCATCGCCTCCGCTCGCCTTCGCTCAGGGGCAGTTTATGGGTTTGCGGCCTTGAGCGTTCACCGCGCCGCAAAGACAGATCACGGTTATTTCTGAGAAGATGTACTGGTTACCGCCAATTCGCTTAAATCATCCATTTCATCGCGCAGGCCAGGGATCCACAAACGATCGCCGGGCTGGGGCCGTTGGGCGGCGTTATTGGCGATTTGCAGGGTGCGCCACTGGCGGGCAGAACCGTAGTAGGCCTCGGCCACACTGCGCAGGGTTTCCCCCTCCTGCACCTCGTGCCACATCCCCTGCGATCTCGGCGCTGGCTGCTCCATCAGCGGCGTCTGGGTCGATTCATCCAGCATCACCGCTGGAACTGGTTGCAGCCAGGGTAAGGCCAGGGCAGTGGCGCTTAAAGCGCAGAAGCAAGTGATCACCAGGGTTCTCATACCCATACATTGCCAGCCCCCGGGGCGGCCTTTCATACATTTCTGCGAGGGACAGTGCTCAGAAATCCCTGAAGGAATTTGCCGCGCCGTGGTTCAGGAGCAAGGCGGAGAATCCGAAGGACCGAAGGAATAGCAGCGCTATTTCGCAGGTTCATAAACAATTTTTGGGACGGTGTACGAGCCCGCTTACTGCCAGCCGATGACCCGCTCCACCAGGGCGCTGAGGACATCTTCGCGACTAGCGAAGGTCTCCACCTGGCCGCGTAGGTCAACCAGGGCCTGCACCGTGGCGCAGAGGCTATTGGCCAAGACCAGCCGCGCCTGCACCCGTTGGCAAAGGGCCTTGGCGCTGGCGATGACGCTGCCTGCCGCCTCGTACTTACAGGCCACCAAGGGGCCGACATGGCCCCATTCGGCGAGGCAATCAATCTGCTTGGGGGCCGGCCGCAGTTCGATGAGCAGGCGACTGAGGCCGGAGGGGATTTTACCCGAGTCAAAGTTTCTGATGGTCTCGCCGGAGGCCGCTCCGCTGACCTGCTGCACGGCGTAGTCATTGATGGCGGCAGTGGCGATGAGGGTGGCGGCGGGGGCCAGCGCTAGGGATTCTCGCACCGCGCGGTCTAAGTCTTCGCGGCTTTCGTAGGGCACCACCTCGATACCCAACGCGATCATGGCGTCCAGCTCGAGGCTGGGATTGGCGATTAAGCGCACCCCTAGGCCACGATTGGCCAGGGCACGGGCCAGCTTGCGACCGGTGGCGCCACTGGTGCGCACGCTCAAGTAGCGCAAAGCGTCCACCGCCAAACGCGGAGCTCCTGAATGAATAATGACCTGGGGCTTGGACATGGGTCAGCGAAGTCAGAAATCTCGGGCGACAATAAAGGCCGCCAATTCATCAAGCTGATCACGACGCGGACCAGCCGGCAGACCGGCAAGGTGGCGACGGGCTTCGCTAACCTGTAGCCGCGCCTCGTCCATGGCCAGGGCCACCCCCCCGCCATCGACCACCATGCGTTGGACCGCTGCCACCGCCTGCGGGCTGCGGGCCCCAAGAAAGGTTTCGGCCAGGGCTGGGCGCTGGTCCACTGGGGCCTGCTCTAGCAAGAGCAGGAAGGGCAGAGTGAGGCGGCCCCGTTCAATATCGGAGGTTAAGGATTTCCCCACCTTCTGCGGATCACCCACCAAATCGAGGCAGTCATCGACAATCTGGAAGGCAATGCCGCAGGCACGGCCATAGGCGGCAGCGGCATCGCGCACCGCTTCACCACCGCTAGAGGCGCCGAGACGGCAGGCGGCTTCGGTGAGGGCGGCGGTTTTGGCGTAAATAATGCGATCGTATTCGGCGCGGCTCAAACCTGCATCACGCTGAGCCACCATCTGCAGGAGTTCGCCCTCGCAGACCACATTAGTGGTGGTGGTAATCGTCTTGGTCATCCAGGGATCACCGAGATCGGCGACTAAATCAAAGGCCCGGGTATAGAAAAAATCACCGAGCAAAATGGCGGTGCTGGTGCCAAAGCGGACGTGCGGGGTGGGAATACCCCGCCGCACCTCGCCGCCATCGATCATATCATCATGGATGAGGGTGGCGGTGTGGATCAGTTCGAGGGCCGCCGCTAATTGCTGGTGACCGGGCTGAATACCACCCAAGGCACGGGCGGTAAGCAGCAATAAGGACGGACGCAGCATTTTGCCATGAAACTCGCCAAGGTCGCGCACGAGTTCGGCGACCCGGGGTTCATTGCTGCGCAACTGGCGAGACATGATCTCCTCGACCGCGGCCAAGTCCGGCGCAATATCGGCGAAGAGCGTGAGCATGGTGTCCCCTGGTAGAATACCGCACTGGAGGAACCCACGTTTGCCCCCCTGGCGCGGTGCACAGCCTGCCCCTAGCGCGACGCTGTGCAAGGCAGCAGGTCTGGGGCCCTGCCGGCTCCCATTGCGATCCTCCCCCCGCCGCCAAGGTAGAGCCATGCGTGTTCTCTTGGTGCGACTCGGGGCCTTTGGCGACCTCATCCACACCCTGCCCCTCGCCGCCGACCTGCACACCTGCGGCCATCAGCTGCACTGGCTTTGCGAAGAACGCTGGGCCCAGGTTTTGCAGGGCAGCCCGGTCATTAGCCGCATTCACACCTGCTCCCGCCGGCCCGATCGCGCTGAATATCGCCGCCTTGCTCGGCAATTGCATGACGCTGCCTTTGACGCGGTCATCGATGCCCAGGGCCTAGCCAAGAGCGCCCGCTGGGCCTGGCTGAGTGGGGCGCCCAAGCGTCTGGGCTTTCGCCCGCCACGCTCCCGGGAAGGGGCTTGGCTCTTGGCCAATCGGCGCTTGCCTGCCCTTGGGGTGCACGTGGTCGATCAGCAGCGCAGCCTTGCCCGGGGCCTTGGCCTGCGCCCGGCCGGTCCGCCCCGCTTTGCCCTGCCAGCCTGGAAGGCAGAAGCCGAGAGCGCCAGGGCCTGGCTGCAAGCCCAGAAGCTGCAACGACCGTTGGCGCTGAATGTAGGCGCTGGTTGGCCCAGCAAGGTTTGGCCTGCCGATCAGCAGCGGCGCTGGCTTGAACTGGCGGCGGCCGCTGGCCAGCGACCCCTGGTGATCTGGGGATCGCCAGCCGAAGAGCAACTGGCCCGTGAGCTTTGCCGCGCCGTAGCGCAGGCGGTCTTGGCTCCGCCCACCAGCCTTCCTGAGCTGGCCGGGTTGCTAGACCACTGCGGACTATTGGTGAGCGGTGACACCGGGCCCCTCCATCTCGCCGCCGCCCGCGGCTGCCCCACCATCGGCCTCTTCGGGCCCGTTCCCATGGAACGCAATGGCCCTCGCGGGCAGGCCCATCCCAATCTTCAGGCCAAGTCCCCAGCCTGGGAGCGCAAGCGCGCCGACTTAGTCGATTGGAGCGACCTCAATGCCGAACGGGTTTGGCAGTTAGCCCAAACCCTGCAGCGGTAGGCGGCGAAATAGCACCATGGCCCTGCCCCTGCAACCAAATTTACGACCGGCCCCGCCCTGGCTGCTCCGAATACTGATGATCTTGGGCTTGGCCGCCTTAGTCCTCGGCCTAGGCTGGATCCAAGAAGCCTACCGCTCGCCACCACGGCTATTGGAAACCCATGGCCGCGAAGATGGATTTGTCGCCACCACCGAGCGCCACATCGATCGGGCCCAAAATCGCGTCTGGGTTATGCTCTTCGTCCTGCGCCGAGAAAATGATGGAATAGGACCAGTGACCACCTTGGTGGAGGCCCTGGCCCGGGCGGCGGCGCGGGGAGTGGATGTGCGGGTGGTCCTGGATCAAAGCCTGCGCTGGGGTAGCGATGAGGTCGAAACCAAACACATCGAAGCGGCGCAATGGCTGGAATCCCTGGGGGTTCCCGTCCTCATCGATAGTCTTGAACAGCGCACCCATGCCAAAACCCTCCTCATCGATGATCGCTGGACGATTATCGGCTCCCACAACTGGACCTTTTCCGCCCTCGCGCGAAATGTCGAACTATCCCTGCTGGTAGAGGATCGCCGTATCGCCAAAGAGGTGGCGGCGGTCTTCCGGCGCACCCCCGGCTGGGAGGAGCTTCGCTGAAGACGCCGTACACAGCCATAGCGGTGGCTGTCGATGGGGCAAACAGCGCGGCGCCAAGGAAGCTGCTAGAGGTTGGCATGTGGATTGCAGGGAAGTGCTGTTATAATCCATCCCCCAGTCTTCAATCCCATGCCGCGAAAGGCTCTCCCATGACCCAACTGCGCTTCTTTCCATCCCGCACCCTGCTCGCCATCGCCTGCGGTGGTTTCATCACCATTGGCCTCCCGGCTTTGTCGAGTAACCCAATAGTCAACTCATCCGCCCTCCATGCCACCGAAACCCAAGCCGCCTTGCCTACCCGGGCCGAGGTGCGCGCCCTCGCCGAACAGGCCAAAGCCTGGATTCTCGATCAGCAGCAGGAAGACGGCTCCTTTTTTTCCGGTGATATGTTTAAGTTGGGAATCACCGTTTTCTCTGCCTTGGGCCTCATCGAAAACGGCATAGATCCAAAAGATGAACGGATCCAAAAGGCCTTAGAGTGGATCCTTTCACACCGTCAACCGGACGGTGGCATCTACGATCCCGCCCAGGGCCTCGGCAACTATAGCACCAGCGTTACACTCATGATTCTCGCCCGTATCCCCGATGCCGATCCGGAGATCGTGCGCAGCGCTCAAAATTACATTTTCGGCCTACAAAACACCGATGCCGAATCCAGTAACTATGGTGGCATCGGCTATGGCTCGCGCGGCCAAACCAACGAGGACCTGTCCAATACCAGCATGGCCATTGAGGGCCTACGCGCTTCGGGCATCCCCGCCGACCATCCAGCCATGCAGCGCGCGCTGAAATTCGTCACGCGCTGCCAAAATCTTTCCAGCCACAATGATATGGAGTGGGCCGGCGACGACGGCGGTGGCGTGTACAGCCCCGACTCCAGCTTTGCCGGCGGCTCCTTCCATGATGGCCGCGAAGCCCCGCGCCCCGAAGCTGGCACTCGAGGCGGCGCCGTGCGCTTAGCTAGTTACGGCTCGATGACTTACGCCCTCATCAAATCCTATATGTCGCTGGATGTTCCCCCTGAAGATCCGCGCGTGCAGGCTGCCCTGCGCTGGGTCACCGAGAACTACCAATTCGATCGCAACCCTGGCATGGCGGCCCGCAGTGACCAGGAAGGGCTGTTCTATTATTATCTGATGATGGCCGCCACCTTTGACCTCCTTGAAAAGGATGTCATCGCCGCCCCCGCCGGCGCCAGCGATTGGCGCACTGACCTCTTCGCCACCATACAAAAGCGCGCCCAGCATCTGGAAAGCGCCGATGGCAGCGTGCGTACCTTTTGGATTAACGAAGCCCCACGCTGGGCCGAAGGCATCCCCAACCTGACCACCACCTACATGCTGCGGGTTTTGGCCCGCATCCACAATAGTTTGCCGGAGTGATAGCCATGCCCAGCATCCTGCACCCCCTGCGCTACGCACTGGCCCTGGGCTTGGCGGCGACCCTCAGCGCCGCACCACTGCTTAGCCCCCCTGGCCAGCAGCTCAGTGCCACCGAACAGGCCAGCCCAGAGTTGCCCAGCCGCGCCGAGGTGCGCGCCTTGGCCGACCGAGGCATGGCCTGGATGCTGGCCCAGCAGCAAGACGATGGTTCATTCTTTGATGGCCCGATGTTCCGCCTAGGCATCACCGTCTTCGCCACCCTAGCCCTGCTGGAAAATGGCTTAGACGGGGATGACGAACGCATGCAACGGGCGGTGACCTGGATCATCGGCCACCAGCAAGCGGATGGCGGCATCTATGATCCCCAGGAAGGGCTCGCCAACTACGGAACGTCGGTCAGCCTCATGATCCTCTCCCGCCTCGACGGGGTGGACCCCAGCATTATTGAGCGTGGTCGCAACTACGTGCTCGGCATCCAAAACCAAGACGCCGAAAGCCCGCTGTACGGTGGCTTTGCCTATGGCGCCAATGACCGCGGGCGAGAGGACCTGTCGAACACCGCCGTCTCCATTGAGGGCCTGCGCGCAGCCGGCATTCCTGCCGATCACCCGGCCATGCAGCGCGCCTTAGAATTTGTCCAACGCACGCAAAACCTCTCCAGCACCAACGATCAGCCCTGGGCCGGTGAGGACGGCGGCGCCGTGTATTCTCCCCTTCCCCACCGCGCCGGTGGTAGTCACGGCGAGGCCACCGAGGCGGCGGAAGTCGATCCAACGGCCCCGGTGCCTTCGGTGGGCACCATGACTTACGCCCTCATTTCCTCCTATCTTTCCCTCGATATTCCAGCCGATGATCCCCGGGTGCGCGCCGCCCTCGACTGGGCCCGCGCCAATTACCAATTCGACGCCAACCCCGGTATGGCAGCCCGTCACGCCAGCGATGGCCTGTACTATTATTATCTCCTCATGGCCACCACCTTCGACCGGGTAAATACCACCACCCTTGACACCCCCAAGGGTGAAGCCGACTGGCGACGGGATCTCATGCAGACCATTCGCGAACGCGCCCGCGAGGCCGATGGCGGGGTTTTCTGGATTAATGAATCCCGCCGCTGGGGCGAAGGTTTCCCCCACCTCACCAGCGCCTATATGCTGCGCGCCCTGGCACGCATCCACGACAGCCTACCAGAAACGCCCTAAAAATCCAGGACGCGGTGCTCAAAATGGGCTTCGCATTCACCACAAACCCAATCGATGCAGGGCCAGGCATTGTACCACTGGCCCTCGGCAGTGCGCACCAGGGCCTCTCCAATGGCGCGGGTGAAGGTGCGGCCTGCCAGCATGGGCAATTGCGGACAACCGCGCCCCAGGCTGATGCGGCGAGCATCGCAGCCACCGACATAGGCCCGCAGCCAGGGCTCGGGATCTTCGCCCAACATGGCGGCAATGGTGGGCAGGCTGATATCGATGGGCAAAGGCCCCCGCTGGCTGGCTACTTCAATCCAAAAATGGGGATTGGCCAAGTGATTGTGGGGAATAATCCCACCAACGAGAACGCCCTGCCGGCCAGCCTGGCGCAGACGCGCCAAGAGGAGGCAGGCGAGATCCAGGCAGGAAGCCGGATTCACTGAGCAGGCTAAAGCGCCATCGTCGCGACGACGGTGACGACGATAGCCATAGCTGATCTCGGCCATAAGTCTGCGGCAGGTCTCGCGCAGATCCTCTACCTCAGCCCCGTCGCGATCTTGCAGTTGGCGGCTCTGCAGAATGACTTCCGCACGCCCACGAATGCGGTGGGCACCGGGGCCAGGCTCTGACAACTGCCAGCGCCACCATTCCACGCCACCGACACGCCAAGCCGCCGCCGGCAGGGTATCGGATAGCACCTCCTGCCCGGGCTCGGTGCCGGTTAGGCGGGGCAACCACCAGCACAGTTCCGCCGCCGCCGCCGGCAGGTAGCAAGCGTGGGAGCGGGCATACACCACCCGTCGCCGTTCCTCAATGCCCTCAACGTGGGGGCGAAACCAGTCCAAATACATGCGCCAACGACGGCGTAGGGCTGGACTGTGCTGCAGACGCCCCTGGCTTAGCCAATTACAGACGGTGAAGGGATTGAAGCGACCCTCAGCAGTGGCCGGCAAGCCCGCGCTCTGCCAGTCTCGAAGTGCCTGCACGGGTACTGCGTAAATCTCGGCTAAGTCCGCTGCTGCGGCATCAGCATGGGGATCCTGATCACCAGGCTCAAGCCAGGAACCAGGGGCGATCAGAGGAAAATCTCGGGTATCAGGGCTGCGAATCCCCATGTTCTTTGTCCGCCTTACCAACACCTGGATCCTTTGCTGGGGGGTAAATCGGGTCAACAAAAAGCGCTTCGCCATCATCGCTGAAAATGCGACGACCCGCTGCCCAATCACGAGTCACCTTGCGCAGCCCCGGACCAAGGCTCAGAAAGACGTATGCCGTGGTTACCAAGGCTAAAGCCCAAACGTGCCAGACAATGAGGGCGCCAATGACCAACAATACCAAGATCAATGCGCGAAAACGCATGCCTCCGGAAAGCACCGTATTGCCGATATGGGGAAAGGGGACATTGGACACCATCAATACGGCCATGATTAAACCCACAGGCATCAGCAGCAGGGCCAGCACGGCGCGGAATTCCTCCAAACTCATGACCGAGGCTAGGATACTGTGATCAAAATGGGTGCCCCCCTGATAGTCGTGGGCAAGAAAGCCGTAAAGGGCGATCCACGAGCAAATGACCGCTGCCGCCCCAGGGCTTGGCAGGCCCTTAAAATAACGACTGGGCCCAGCACCATGATCGGATTCCACATTATAGCGGGCCAGACGAATGGCGGTAAACACGGCATAGACCACCGAAACCAACCAAATTACCCGCTCTTCTTCTCCCCAAACACCACTTTCACCCAAGACTAGACGGTGCAACAGCATGGCCGGTGCAACGCCAAAACTCACAACATCGGCCAAGGAATCTAATTCTGCCCCAAAAGCACCATCGGTGCCGGTCATTCGCGCCACCTTGCCATCTAAAAGATCGCAAATCATCGCTACGAAGACCAAGGTTGCACCGATGCCGAGCATATCGTGGGCAGCGCACATAATAGCCGTCACCCCAGCGGCCAAATTACCACTAGTAAATAGGGTTGCGAGTACGGGGAGCTCCTTGAGGCGACCCAAGCCTCGACGGGAGAGTGAACTGGATGGAGTGGTCAATACGCCTCCCGGTAGTGAAGTCTCACTGGCTGCAACCTGAGTGGGAATTGTGCGTCCATCCGCAAGGCCTTCAAGGCCGGCTCGGCGCCGCCAGCCAGGGTGGCGCAAAGCTTGTCCCCGGAAGCGCAGATCTCCTGATCGGCCAGCAAAAAGCCCTGAAAGGGGTGTTTTGCGCTAAAAGCATACCATGCGAAGCTGGCATTCCTTTTCCCGACAAGCTTTGCGCCGCCCTGCGCCGCCAGCACCTGCCTATGCCACAGCCCGCAAGCGACTTTTAATCGGCATCGTGGGCCAAACGGAATCCCACCGCATTGAGGGGGAGTCGATTATCGACAGCGCGACGAGCGCGGAAGCTAAAGCGCTGCAGCTCTCGATCAGCAAAGCTGCCACCGCGAGCGACGCTTACCCCGTCATGGCCAAACCAGGATTCCTCGACAAATTCCGCCACCGAACCAGCTAAATCATAGATGCCATGCACCGAGCGATCGCCCGGGAAACTGCCCACCGGACGCTCGACAAATCCAGTGCTGGTGGGCGCCGCGAGATAGGAATACGCATGGGCGGGATCAGCTAACCTCCCCCATGGATAATGCCGTCCATCGCCCGCTTGCACCGCCGCCAGCCATTCTTCTCCACGGGGAAGGCGCCAGGCTAAACCATCGCGCTGGCGCCGCCACTGGATATAGGCATCAACATCCTGACGACTAATATTGGTGAGCGGCAGCAGTGGATCGATGGCTGCCCCGGTGAGCGCCGAGCGCAGATGAAATTGACCGTTCTCGAAGGCCCACAGCCCCTGCGGCGAATCCCAGGCTGCCCGCGGAATAAGGCTTAGCGGGGGATTGGAATTTTGTCGTAAGCGACGCAGATTGACTGGGTCATTGAGGAATTCAAGGTATTCGCCACAGGTTAACTCGTGGGCGGCCAGGAAAAAAGCCGGAACCGTCTGGCGCTCGCCGCGCAAAGCCCCACCCATTAATTCGCCAACCACGGTATCAGGGGCGTAGAGCGGAGTCTCTGGGACAAATACCATAAAAGCGGGCAATTCCCGCTGCGGCCGGGAGAAAGCAATGCGATAGTGAGAGCCGCGCTCAAAATGACGGGCACTGGCAATGCGCTCGGCATTAGAAATATACCATCGACCGTGGGGAACTTCCATGCGTTGTCCGGGTTCGAGGGAGATTACCTCGCCGTGTGGCCGATCCCGTCGATCTTCTTGGGTTTCCAGACGGCGCAAAAAATACGTCTGGTCTGAGGTGGATTCCACCACTGCCAAGCCGGAAAAGACGAGGCGATGCTCGCCAGAAGTATCGTAGTGGCGTCCCTGGGCCACCGCCGCGGCGGCCGCTGGCACATCACCACTGCGCTCTAATTCCACCACCCGCTGGGCCCAGAAGCCAGCAAGGGTGCGGCGCACCGGTTCGTAATTGGGCGCCAAAGCCAATGCCGCGTTGAGGTGGGTTACCGCTTCAGAGAGATGCGTCGATTGCATAGCAGAAAGGCGCTGGATGTCTTCATGGAGACGGTGTGCCTGAATACGGACGTTTTGCGCGCTTGGCCGCTGCTGCAATTCCTCTTCCAAATCACGGTATGATTGCTGAAGCTCTGGAAGTTGTGATGCTATGCCCTCAGACAGCTTCAAAAGGTTGGTGGCAGCAATAATTTCTCCCATCGCCTGGTTTCGCCGCTGGGCCAAGGACACCTCCTCAACCCGCTGACGCAGACCCTCAAGATCTCGCAGTCGGCCAATATCCGGGTGCTCGTCTTGAAGTGCCGCCAGCCGCACCAAGACGGCCCGGGCCTGCTCGATATCGCCAGCCGCCAAGGCCGCCTGGGTGGCGGCAATGTCGCGATCGGCGTGATTCAGCGCCTGCTGGTGAAGATGCAGGCGCCGCTGCTGATCTTGCTCGCGCAGGAGTCTTCCAAGAAGTTCAGGTGCCTCACTTTCAACGCCCAAAGCCAGCACCGCCTGGACATTGGCAATGGCGGCATCGACATCGCCAGCACTGCGCAATTCTTCGGCTTCAGCCAGTAAGCGCTGGGCAACCTGGGATTGTTGCCGCAATTGCATCTGGCTTAAACCTTCGGCAATGCGAGATTCCAAAAGCTGCGAGCGTTCGCTGGCCGGCACCAAGCTCAGAGCCTGACGCAGAGCCACCTGCGCTTCAATCCAGCGCTCTGCCTCAATATCGGCTTCGACCGTGGTCATCAGCGCTGCTGCCCGGGCCCGCTGCTGGCGCATCTCCCATTCCGCCATCCGACGAAAAGCGCTATCGCGTAAGTCCAAGAAGGCGCTGCGCTGCACATCGGCATTCGGCGGCAGCAGGGCAAGGGCCTGGGTTAAAGCTTCTAGGGCTGGTGAGGGCTCTTCTTCGCTGGCCAAATGCAGACGGGCACGCTCTGCCAGTTCCTCGGCACGTTGTAAATTACGCGCCTGAATTTCAGCGGCACTGCGGTCGGCAACCAGGCGTTCGGCCATGGCGCTATAGCGGCCAACTCCCTGCGCCGCTTCGGCATCATCAGGGCGTAATTCTAGCAAGCGCTGGTAGGCGGCAACGGCACCAGTGATCTCACCGGTGGCAATCGCCACCGCCGCTTGGTGGCGCAAGCTTTCTACCCGCTCAGAAACCACCCAGGAATCATAAAGCCAGCCGCCAACCACCACCAAAAGACCAAGGGCAGCGGTAACGAAGACCGCCGCAAACGGTGTGCGATAACGCTGGGCCAAGCGCGAGAGCGTTTCAATGGGGCTTTCGCGGTAGGCGCTAATACTATGTCCGGCAAGGAACGAGCGCAGGTCGGCAGCGAGATCCTGGACTCGCGCATAGCGATCTTGCTTACTATAGGCCATTGCCTTGCCGACAATGGCGCGCAGAGGCGGCGGTATCGACACCTCACTCACTTCGTGGATACTGCGCCAGCGTCCGCGCGCCGCAGCCTCCAATACCGGTCGGGCAATGGTCAAGGGGAAATAGGGCGATGCACCGACGAGAAGTTCATAGAGGATAACCCCCAAGGCGAAAATGTCGCTGCGCTGATCCACTTCCTCAGACAGGCCCCGAGCCTGTTCCGGACTCATATAGGAAGGGGTACCTACAGCCACACCGCAGCGCGTAGCAAAAGCATCGCCGCTCTCGCCAGCGTCACGAGGGGAGATAATCTCTGAGCCACCGAGAATCTTGGCTAAACCCCAGTCCACCACCAACACTTCACCGTAAGACCCAACCATAATATTAGCCGGCTTTAAATCACGGTGAATAACCCCAGAGTCATGGGCATAACTCATCGTATCGCAAACCTTCAGCAATAATTGCAGGGCCTCGAAACGATTTTCCGGATGGGCAAGTTGGCTGATACGATCGGCAAGGACACTGCCGTCCACACGCTTCATGCTATAGTAGAGAGTGCCATCGGGCAGCACATTAAGATCATGAATCGGAACTACACCGGGATGTTCGAGTTGGGCCATGACCTGGGCTTCGTGAATGAAGCGGGCAATGCCATCGCGGTCTGAGCGATGCTCATGAAGAATTTTAAAGGCTTGAATACGGCCACAGTCACGGTCAAACACCGACAGCACCAAACCCTGACCACCTACCCCTAATTCAGAACGTAATTCAAAACGCGGACGCTCTACACCATTAATGAGCGAGGTCTGAATGCGCTCCAAACCCATGGCGAGGGAAAGAATATCGGAATTACCATGGAGGCTGCTATTCGGATGCGGGCCAGAGGATGTCCCCGCAACGTGCGTCAATTGCGAGCTGCTAGCAGAACTGGAAGGCTGGCGATTCAGCTCATGAGGCGCCGTCGAGGATGGACTCATGGCCTTATTCCCCCCGATTGGTCGTGGCTAAACGGTGGCTGCCCCATGTGCGTATGCCCTTGCCTTAGCCCGCTGAGGAAGCAGTGGCGGTGAAGGCGTCAGCCACCTGGATGCTTACCGGATCCAGGGGAATGTCATTTAAATGACGGCGATCAACCCAGGTCATTCCAGGCGGTGCTGCCGTCGATTCACCAAAGCGCACCTCATACACCAGGATCACATAGGGCCGACACTCCTCCAGCTGATCATCGTTAAGGTAACCGCGCAGGACACTGCCAATCGCCCCCATCTCAACCAAGCGCTCTGCCCCAAGACGGGCAAGATCGCGCAGGCTGCGCAGACAGGGGCCGAGACTCATCGCCTCCGGTGGCACGCTGGTGGCATGCAGGAGGGTGCCCTGTTCATCGACTAAAACCTGATCCTGGCGCAAAAATACCACCCCTACCTGCACCTCCTTGGCTTCAATGTCTTGGGCCAAGCTGGAACTGGTGGCAAACCAGTACTCGTTCTCTAAGGAATCGAGCACCGGCAATTCAATGCGTGTCTGGAAGCCACGTACGGCAAAAAGCTCACGCCGCGGCATTGCCATCACTAGACCCTCATCCTGTTCTTCTGGCTCTTCCATCAGTGCCAAGCATAAGCCTAAGATCCAATTTTCCAGCCTACAAACCGCATGCGCACCACAGGATCATCAAAGCCTTCAAGGCTCGTAGAAATCGGGACTATTATCGACGGCCCAGTTCCAAGACCACAGCCAACTGCGGACGCGGACGTTGAGTTGACGCAGCCAGCTGTTCATAACGTGGTTGCAGGTGCGAAAGGCGTGATAACTGTCGGGATCGGGCACAAACCAGGTGTCGAGCTCGGGATTGTAGAGGCGGTCTTCACTGGCTTGGGCGAAGCGCCGGTGCAGTTCATCGCGAAGGGCGTGGGCCAGTTCGCGTTCGACATCAAGGGCCCAGCCGCTGCGAGCTTCCATAATTTTCACCAATTCGCGGGTGCTCGGCAGGCCCTCGACGGGAATCACCCGGCGAGAAAGGGATCCGGGCGTGGACCAGAGAAATACCGGGAAAACCCGATACCAAGCATTTTCCCCTAAAGCAAACCAACGCCATTCGCCATATTCGTAAAGCATCAGCTGATGAGGGCCATCCTGGAAAACGAGGCTGGGGTGCAGCGCGTGCTGCAATAACCAAACCCGTTCTGGCTCTGCCACCTGGCTGGGATTCCAAGCCCGAGCGGTGCAGGAACTGCTGCCGAGGAGGATGGCCAGTAAAAAGAGGGCCTGAATCCACCGTCGACAGGGCCTGCCCTTAGCGTTCCATGAGCTCAAAGTAACGGCGGAGCAGGGCGCGGGCATCGGCGGGCAAACTTTCATCGTTAAGGGCCTCAAGCAAGCGCGGGCGTACTTCGGTAGCATAGTCAAGTAGGCCGCCTTGGCGGGAATCATCAACCTGGGCGCGTACGGTGCCGCTTTCTTGGGTGCCCGCTTGGCTTGCACCCGGTTGGCTTTGGTCTTCCCCGTCTCCAGTACCAACGCCATCGGCGGCGGATTGCCGCGACTGACCTTCTCGTTCGCCCGCGCCCTCGCTATCTGCCTGTTGCTGACCACCGCTAGAGGCAGCGCCTGCCTGCATGGCCTCGCTGAGTAATTGATTGAGGGAGGCAACGGCGAGGTCTTGTTCGGTTTGGGTTAAACCGCCGCGGCTTTGCTGTTCACGCAGTAAATGAGTGGCGCTGAGCATGGCCCGCTGACTGCGCCGTAAGAGTAGCTCGGCGCGACTACCGGGGCGGGCGCCGCTGAGAAGATAGTCGACGAGTCCCGCCAGTTCGGCCTGTTCGCGGCCTAAGTCACCGGGCTGACGGGTGCGGGTAAGCAGGGCGAGGCGCATCTGCTCGGCGCGCAGGAGGGCGATTTCCGCCGTCGGGGGGAAGGCCGGCCGATCGCCCCCTCCACCATCGCCATCGCCGCCCCCATTATCCTCCTCGGCATCAGAATCCGGCAGGGGCATGGCGGCCGCGATGGCCAACAAACGCTGCAATTGATAGAGGACAATCTTGGGCAGGCGCACCCCGCGCGCACCAAGGGCAGGCTCGGCAAAGTGCTCGTAGGCTTGTTGCATAGACACCAGGACCTGGGACAGGGCACGCTGAGCGATGGGGTTTTGATCTAGCTCTTTGAGTCCCTCCTCCTCTAACTGCAGACGAATATCATCCTGCAATTGGGCAAGGTCGCGGACGCTGCGCGAAAGGTTAAAATCCAAGTCGCGGTAATCGCCACGACCGCCAGCCTCGCGATGCTGACGCTGGGCCTGCAGGTCTAAGACCGTGGCGCGAGTGACGACCACCGTTTGCTGCTGGACCAAACGGCGGATAAGAGCGAGAACATCGGGGCCGCTCGATTCTGTCTCCTCATTATCATTTCCGTTTTCTGATGTGCCCTCGTCATCGCCACCCGCCAAGGCCTCGGCGACGGCACGCAATAGGGCGGCGGCAGAAGTTGACTCGCGGGAGGCCTGGGAGCGGCTGCCCTGCTGCAAGGCCTGTTCGGCACCTCCCATGGCCTCAAGGGCGGCTTGCAGGGCGCTCGCGGCTTCGGGGCTGAGGTCTACTTCGTCGAGGATGCGCGCCTGTTCTGCCGCCTCTCGACCTAATTGGCCCTGTTCATCGACCAGAGCCGCCAGGGCTTCACCGGCTTCGATGGCATCTGTAATCTGGTCTTGACGATCGGCCAAGGCGCGCAGGTCGCGGGCGGCCTGGCTGGTAATATCCAGGCCGCGCAAGGCATCGCGGATGCGGCGCATGGCGGCCAGGGCATCATCTTGCTGGCGCACCCCCTGCTGCTGGGGACGTTCACCGCTCAGGCTACGGGCTGCTCGACCCAATAAATCCGCCGGTTGCAGGCGCTCGACGAGGGCGCGTGCAGCGTCGTGTCGAGAACTCTCTGAGCCCAGAATGCGCCGCTCGATGGCCGCCAATTGGGCGGCTAATTCTTCCTGCCGGCCCACCATACTGGCAGCGCGTTCGGCGGCAGCCCCGCTGAGAGGAGCGATGAGAGCCTGCACCACTGCCTGGCGAGCCTCTTCTCCCAAACCTTCCTGACGGCGAACCAAGCCTTCAAGTTCACGCAGTAAGTCATCGGACTGTAGGAGGGCGCTAATCATCGCCGCCGCTTCACCCAGGGCAGCATCGGCATCGCGGGCCTGGGCCTCGGCGGCATCGTCACCCTGGGCGGCGCCGGTGAGGGCCGGCAGGGCGCGATCGTCCACCACTCCCCGGGCTTGCTCCATGGCCGCGAGTCGATCGCTGTCCTGACGATTATCGCCCCAGCGGCGGATAACCTCCGTCAATTGATCCGCAGCGCGGCGTCCGATGGAGCCGGCGCCGCGGGCCGAATCGGTAAGGGCCTGGGGTTCAGCAAGACCGCGGGCCAAGGATTCGCGGGACTGCAGTAAGCGATCCCGGGCCTCGACCAAGGCCTGGTCAAGCTCTTGGCGCAGCTCATCCTCTGAGACCACCCGCAGCAGACGCTCGCGGGATCGGCCAATTCCGGGCCCGCTAATATCATTGGCATCGGCGGCCTCCGCCACCAGCTCGAGTGCGTCGCCGCGACGAACCAAACCCTCTAGGGAGAGACGGTGCCGGCGCTGGGTGCTGCGCAGCCCTGACACGTCCTCGAAGCGATGGATGATCTGTTCTTCTTCGGCAAGCAATTGAGCCGATCCTGGGGCACGGCTCTCCCCCTCATCATCTTCGCTCGCCACCAGGCGGCGAGCGCGCAGGTCCAAACGCGCCAGTCCATAGTCATCACTGGCGCTGATCTCAAGGGTCACCCGGGCGCGGCTGGTCACCGCTTCGGCATGGCGAGGACCGGTTAAATCCACCTGCGGCGGACGATCTGCCATTAATTCAATGGGATAATGGGCCTGCGGTCGCCCCTCGATGACAATGGTTGTCGGCTCGCCGTAACGCTGCCCGCGGTGATAGTCGCTTAAGTCCACGGCCAGAGTTCCCGCCGCCATCATCGGCAAACGCAAACGCAATAGTTCCCCATCGCGGGTCACGTCGGATAATGCTTCGTCGCCAAAATGCACCCGCCATTGGCTCTCCTTGGCAAAGGGGCTTTGACTTAAAATGAAATCTACCTCCACCAGCGAGCCGGGCAAAACTGCGAGGCTCGACAAGGTGCTGAGACGCATCACTTCAGCTTCGGTGTAGGCCGGGGGATGCACCCGTACCTCCTGCAATAGGGCCCGCGGCCGTGCCACGACTGATCCGTGCAGGGTGAGCGGCAGGGCGTCATTGCCGCTAATCACCAACTCATGCCTGCCCTGGGCCAGGGGCAGCAATTCGCGCCATGGACCGCGCAAGGCACCGGAAGTTCGCTGCTCTAAACTGCCACGCGCATTGCGCCATTGCAGAAGTAAAGGCCCGGGCGGGCCATGCGGGCGCTCGATAACCGCCACCAAGGGCTCGTCCTCGGCCACCACGCTGCGCTCAAAATGGGCCAGATGTACGGTGGTGCGAGGCCATTCGGCGGCACCAAAGGGCAGCAGCACCCGAGCCATGGCGGTGGAGGCAAGTCCAGGATTAGAGATCACGAGGGCCAGCATGGCAAGGACCATGAGGCCGGCGGCACTACCCCGACGGGCCAAGCCATCGCTGCGCACCAGGCGGCACAGGGCATCGGCATCCAGCAGGTTTTCCAAGCGCCGCTGATCGTCAGCGCCCAAATCAACCCCATCAACCCGCGAAAGCAGCAAACCGTTGAGGGCGGGCAACCGGCGCTCTGCGAGACTGGCCATCGCGGCATCGGGCATCGGGCGAGTCAGGGGACGCCACGCCCGCAGCAGCAGGAGCCAAAGCCCCGAGGCGACTAAGGCGAGGACGGCTAAGGCCCGCAGCAGGGGCGGCAGGGCAGCGGCAAAATCAAGGAAGGCGATCACCACCAAGCCGACAATCCACAGCCGCACTAAACGGGACAGGGCATCAGCGGCGAGAATAACACGTAACCGCCGGCGCAGTTGGGCACAGAAGAGCGCTGCGTCCATCACCACCCCCCTTCCGTGCCAACTTCCACCTGCGCCATATGATCTATAATGGGCAGCAATCCCCAGCATTCAACGGGCATCCGCGCGCATAACCGCGCCGCCACAGCTGCAGCTTAAAGGTAAACGCGGCGCAGCACCAAACGTTTGTGCAAATCAGGGGGCGATCAGGCACCAACGAGAGCGCTGAGGATCGGCGGTGCGCATCTGCACAATGAGGCGCGCGTGC
The DNA here is from genome assembly GCA_007695355.1 of Planctomycetota bacterium. Classification (GTDB taxonomy): domain Bacteria; phylum Planctomycetota; class UBA11346; order UBA11346; family UBA11346; genus REDP01. The sequence goes on along the minus strand of REDX01000180.1, from coordinate 833 downwards.
AAATCCGGCGGCACCAGGGGCAGAATGCGCAGGCGCTCAACGCGCAGACGCTCATCCCATTCCAAACGCATGGCATCCAAGCGGCGCTCGTGATGCAGGCGGCGCTGGCCCTCGGCCAATTGGTACTGATGCCAGGCCTCGCGGCGGGCCTCCGCCTCGGCGATAATCTCTTTGAGAACTTCGTGCTGGGGCTGCCAGAAGGCGAGAATGTCGGCTTTGCGCCGGGCAATGCCTTCGGCGGCGGGGATACCCTCAAGCGGGATCTCTTCCCAGGCGTGCTCGCTTAAAGCCACCTGCAGGGCCATGCTTGCCAGCTGCTCTGGAGTTGTCTCGGCATCCACCAGGCGCGGCAAAGTAGGGAAGGCGGGGTCAACGATGGGACGGAAGCCACCGGTATCATCGCCGGCCAAGTCGCCACGTGCAAAGGTGAACACCGGCGGACGGTAACTAGGTTCCTCTGCTACTTCTTGCTGCTGACGCATGCAACCACCCAGGGCGAGGCCGCCGAGCAGAGCCAAGCAGGCAAGGCGGGGGAAGCACAGGGCAGAGGGGCGTTGGGCAGCGGCTTTCATGATTGGGGAATCATGGCAGCCCTTTGCCCAAGCATCAAGGGTAGGCCAGCGGCAGCCAGCGGCGGGTGTGTGATGGCCAACGCAGCCGGTCTGGAGCATCACGGCATGAAGTATGGGAAGGACGGTGGTGAGATAGAACACGGCTTGCCGAGTTCACCCTAAAAATCGCAGTAGCACCCATTCTTCTTCGTTGCCTCCTCCTCATCTACACTCGTAAACATCGTCGTCGGCGCCTCGAATATGGGGCACTACTGCGATTTT